>JAGAUY010000045.1 GCA_017620525.1 Oscillospiraceae bacterium
AGTGATACCCGGAACCAGCCCGTTTACGGGCTGTAAGTAACAATCCTTGCGCAGTTGGCGGCCGTACTTACGCGTTTGACGCGTCTAGCGAGGATCAGAGGGCTATGCCCGTAAAATGACAACCACCGGCTGGGCCGGTGGATGTGTTTTTCCTGAGCATATATTGAGAAAAGGAGGGTATCAACCCTCCTTTTTGCTTTGATGGCAGAACTGCTTTGGAAGCAGTAAAACTGCCCCAATGCCCAGTATGACACAAAGGATCTCGGATAATGCCAAAGTGTGAATGGAGTTCACAGCAGCCGCGGATTCTGCTGTACCTGCCGCAATGTGGCCTGTAATCCGGTTTGTAAACAGCGGCACAAAGACAGCTACTCCGAAAGGTGCTGCAAGATCCCGGAACAAGCCGTAGGTTCCTGTGCCGGCGCCTGCCTCCTGAGCAGTCAGTCCGGAAAGCACGATTTTCATAAAAACGGTACCATTTCCGCCCAGACCGAAGCCCAGAATTCCAAGAGAAGCCATCATCAAAATAACGGATGTGGTTTCGGTAAACAGCAGCATAAGAGCGCAGCCGATGCCGGTCAATAGGAAGGAACCGGTCAAGATTCCTTTAGGCTCAAACCGGTCCGCAAGGGGGCCGAGGATCACAGCGCCGATGGACATCCCGATATACATCACAGAAATTGCGTAGCCGGAAACCACAGAGTTTTCAGGCTGTGTGTAGTTCACAAAGACGATGATGCTCGTCATATTGGCCTGCATCAGCCCCTGGGTCAGAAACAAGGCAAGGACGCTGAGAATAAACACTTTGCGCCCCATAAAACTGCCGGAGAGAATCGGGTGCACTGCTTTTCGTTCTGTCAGGATCAGACATGCCAGACTGGAGACGGATGCCGCCAGTACAAAAAGAAAGGGTACTGACGTCCAGCCAAAGTTTTGACCGAAAGAGGGAATACAAAGCAGCAGGCTGAAGAATGTCAGAATCAGCGCCGCTCCGGCTGCGTCAAAGTTTTCGACCTTTTTTTCGGTGGATGCACGGTTTTGGGAAGTAACCACGCACGCTAAAAAAACCACGGCGCAAATTGCTGCGCAGATCCAGACCATACTGCGCCATCCGTAATTCGAGACAATCAGAGCGCCGACAGTGGGGCCGATGATCACCGAACCGCTGGAAAGAAGCATATAGAAGGAAAACCCTTTTGCGATTTTATCCTGGGGAAACTCCGTTGCGATGTAGGCAAGAATTACCGGCCCCATGGCGGCAGCTCCCACACCCACAATGAATCTTGCCGTGAGCATCATCCACAGAGAATTTGCAAGGGCGGTCAGAATATTGCCCAAGCTGAACACAGCAATGCCCAGCAGCAAAGTTTTTCTTTTGCCGATTATATCTCCGGCTTTCCCAAGGATCGGGGCGCAGGCGGCAGAAGACATGGCCTGAGCAAGGGCAGTCCAGGTGGTATTGTTATAGGCAATTCCGATGTCCTGAACAAAGGCGGGACCAAGAACCGTAGAAAAACCGCCCAACAGACCGATTAACAGAGCTGCCAATGCGTATGGAATGAATCCCTTTTGATATGAAATATTCTTATCCATCATTTCACTTCCCTTTGCAGATAGTATGTCCGAATTTTCGATGCATTATTGATCTGTTTCGGGAAATACTTACTGATAAGGAGGGATTAAATTGAAGCAGAAGTTTTTGATTTGTAAGCACTGCGGCAACATTGCTGCCATAATCCGGGACAAAGGGGTTCCTGTGTACTGCTGCGGAGAGCAGATGCAGCAGCTGAATCCAGGCACCACAGAAGCATCCGGTGAAAAGCATATTCCGGTCTACCGGATCGAGGGGAATACAGTCCATGTGACGGTTGGTTCCACTGAGCATCCCATGACCAGGGAGCATTATATTGAGTGGGTGTGTTTGGAAACGGAACATGGGATCCAGTATGCCCATCTGGATCCGGATGATGAGCCCAGAGCCAAATTTGCCATCTGTGATGGCGACGAGGTCCGCTCGGTGTACGCATTTTGCAATCAGCACAATTTGTGGCGGAAATGAGTATCACAATCATAAATTTGGCGAATAGTGCATCAGGGAAGCATAGTACCGGGGCATGGGAAGACAAAAGCGGTTTGAGGTAAACGCATACCGGTTATTTGCAAGCATCGGGAGTTCGTTTGAAACCTTTGCGCTCAGGCTGTTTCAGAACGACTCCGACCATGCTCTGATGATAATTGAAGATATAGGCCGTTGACTGCAGGTTCAAGTCAACGGCCTTTTCTAAATGGAAGATTTGACATAATCATAAGTTTTGGGAAGAGCCGTGCCCGGTGTTGAAAACCTTCTGCTGACAGTGATATCGTCCTGGCAGCAACATGAAGAGAGTGATCCCGAACCATATGGTTTTCATTCCACCCCAAAAAGTGCATCCATTGAATGTCCTCTCTTTTCCGGAACGACAGGTGACAAAATCACAGATTTTATCCCGCAGCCGGACTATAATTAATAAAAAAGGAGGTGCAGTTATGGGATTACTCGATCATCTGTGCGGCCCGGATGTGAATCGGGGTGTTCTGGAATACAGCCTCGTTTCCGGTGCGGTATTGCTTGATGTGCGTACGCAGCAGGAATTCAATGATGGGCACATCCCCGGAAGTGTTAATCTACCGCTGCAAATGCTTGACAATGCGGATGAAATCATCGAGAATGTAGATGTACCCCTGTATGTCTACTGCCGATCCGGAGCACGGAGTCGGCAGGCTGTAATGGTGCTGAAATCCATGGGGTATCGTAATGTGACCAACATAGGCGGCATTTCCGCCTATACCGGAAAGGTGGAACGTTGAATGAAAGTTGTAATCGTGGGCGGTGTGGCCGGCGGTGCCACAGCGGCAGCCAGAATCCGCAGACTGGATGAGCATGCGGAAATTGTAGTTTTTGAACGCTCGGGATTCATTTCCTATGCCAATTGCGGCCTTCCTTACTATATCGGCGATGTGATTTCCGATGCTGAGGATCTGGCGCTCCAGACGCCGGAGCGCTTTTTCTCCCGCTTCCGTGTCCAAATGAAGGTACATCATGAGGTCACGGCCATCCATCCGGATTCCAAAACAGTAACCGTGAAGAATTTGAAGACCGGCGGGGAATTTGAAGAGCATTATGACAAACTGATCCTTTCTCCCGGTGCCAAACCGACCCAGCCAAGGCTGCCCGGAACGGATATTGATAAGCTCTTTACGCTCCGTACCGTAGAGGATACGTTCCGGATCAAGGAATACATCAACCAAAATCAGCCAAGATCCGTAGTGCTGGCTGGCGGCGGCTTCATCGGCCTGGAATTGGCGGAAAATCTGCGGGAGCTTGGCATGGAGGTCACCATCGTTCAGCGTCCGAAGCAGTTGATGAATCCCTTTGATGCCGACATGGCAGCCTTTATCCATACTCAGATGCGCAGGCATGGCATCAAGCTTGCCCTCGGCTTCAGCGTGGAAGGATTTGAGGAGACAGACGGCGGTGTGGATGTGCTGCTGAAAGACAGCGCACCGCTCCATGCGGATATGGTGATACTGGCCATCGGTGTCACGCCGGATACGGCCATTGCAGGAGAAGCTGGTCTGGAACTGGGAATCAAAGGCGCCATTGTGGTTAACAGCCGGATGGAAACCTCTGTGCCGGATATCTATGCCGCAGGCGACGCGGTGCAGGTCAAGCACTATGTAACCGGTGCGGATGCACTGATCTCGCTGGCAGGTCCTGCAAACAAACAGGGCCGGATCATCGCGGACAATATCTGTGGCGGTGACAGCCATTATTTGGGCAGTCAGGGCAGCAGTGTTATCAAGATTTTTGACATGACTGCGGCAGCCACCGGTATCAATGAGACCAATGCCAGGAAGGCAGGCCTGGATGCGGAGAGTGTGATCCTGTCTCCAATGAGTCATGCCGGCTATTATCCCGGCGGTAGGGTGATGACCATGAAGGTGGTCTTTGAGAGAGGGACTTTCCGTTTGCTGGGCGCTCAGATTGTGGGCTATGAAGGTGTGGACAAACGGATTGATGTACTGGCGACGGCCATCCATGCAGGTCTGAAGGCAACACAGCTGAAGGATCTGGATCTGGCGTATGCGCCGCCCTATTCCTCAGCGAAGGATCCGGTAAATATGGCGGGATTCATGATTGATAACATTGCAGGCGGAAAGCTCCGCCAGTGGCATCTGGAAGACCTGAGTGCGCTGCTCCGTGACGGCAATATCACGCTGATGGACACCAGAACAGCGGGGGAATACCACCGGGGCCATATCGACGGCTTCATAAACATTCCTGTGGATGAGCTTCGGGAGCGGCTCGATGAGATCGATCCGGCCAAGCCGGTCTATGTGATCTGCCAGAGTGGTCTGCGCAGCTATATTGCGGTGCGGATCCTGGAAGGAAACGGCTTTGAAGCATATAATTTTGCCGGCGGATTCCGGTATTATGACGCGGTGATGAATGACCGTGCCCTTGTGGAAGTGGCCTTTGCGTGCGGAATGGACAAATGATCCGAACCGGAGATCTTACAAAAGGACATCTTGGGATGTCCTTTTGCTATTTCCTGGAAAATGAGGATGCAGGACCCAGCGCAAGATTGCATTTTCCGAATGAAGGGTCTATAATATAGGAAGTCTATATCTAGCGGGAAGGTGCATGAAGTGAAAAGAGAAAATGATCGTATGCTGCGAGGCCCGCTGCTTTCGGGCATCATTTTGTACACGATCCCTGTGATCCTAACCAGCGTGCTGCAGCTTTTGTTTAACGCGGCAGACCTGATCGTCGTGGGATGGTTTCGGGGCAGCATATCTGTGGGAGCCGTTGGAGCCACCAATGCGGTTACGAACCTGATCATCAATCTGTTTGTGGGTCTGTCCGTCGGTGCAGGCGTTGCGGTTGCCCACGGTCTGGGCAGCGGCAGCGATACTGAGGTCCATAACACGGTCCATACCGCGATGCCCACGGCGCTGGTGGGCGGCGCAGTGCTGACGGTGGCGGGTATTCTTCTTTCTGAGCCGCTTCTGGTCATGATGAAAACGCCGGAAGAGACTCTTCCGCTGTCCACGGTGTACATGAAGGTCTATTTCTGCGGCATCACTTTTACCATGATCTATAATTTTTGCGCGGCGATCCTGAGAGCCGCCGGTGATACCAAAAGCCCGCTTATTTATCTGTGCATCTCCGGTGTGGTCAATGTCATACTGAATGTGATCTTTGTTACGGCATTTGAGATGAATGTGGAAGGTGTGGCCCTGGCGACTGTGATTTCTCAGGGGATATCTGCGTTTTTGGTGACCCGCGCGCTGATGCGTCGGGAGGATGCCTGCAGACTGGAGCTGCGGAAGATGCGATTTTATAAGCAGCAGCTTCTGAAGATCGTGCGCATCGGCCTGCCTGCGGGCATCCAGGCTTCGCTGTTCTCTATTTCCAATGTGACGATTCAGTCTGCAATCAATTCCTTTGGCGATGTGTTTGTCTCCGGCAATTCCGCGGCCGTAAGCATTGAAGGATTCATGTATGTGACGCTGAATGCATTCCATCAAACGGCCGTGAACTACGTCGGACAGAATGTGGGCGCAAGACAATACCGCCGCGCCAACCGGACTGTGTGGATCTGCTTCGGCTGTGTCATGGCCACGGGCCTCGTGATGGGCGCGCTGGTCTATGCCTTTGGCCGGGAGCTGCTCTCCATCTACATCACAGACTCTCCCCAGGCCATTGCGGACGGCATGATCCGTCTGAGCTTTGTGAGCCTGCCTTATGTATTCCTGGGGCTGATGGATGTCTCTACCGGCGCACTGCGCGGCTATGGCTCATCCATTGCACCGATGATCATATGCGTGCTGGGTGTCTGCGGATTTCGGATCGGATGGATCTGTACCATTTTTCAGATGCCGGGCTATCACACCCCGGAGTGCCTCTACACATCCTATCCGGTATCCTGGGTCATCACATTTGTCATTCAGCTGACGTTCTATCTGTTTATGATGCGAAAATTCACAGACAGCGAAACTTCTTTGAAATAGCCGAAAAAACACAACCACCGGTTTCATGGTGGTTGTGTTTTTTCTCAGAAAGTATCCACAATATCAAATCCGGAGCCGTTCCAGATGGCAGGTTTGGTGTCGCGGCTGCGCAGCTGTGCCACGAAATCCGGAAGAGTCGTCACGGTTTCCGGAAGCCAGGTGACGTATTTTGCCACCTGCGCGGTGTTGTGGGCATCACTGCCGCCAATGGCTTTCAGACCAAGTTCCCGGCAGTAGCGCAGCGCGGTGCGGTTGGCTTCCATGCTGGCGCTGCCGTTCAGGACCTCAACACCGTGAAGTCCCCGAACCCGGCGAAG
This sequence comes from Oscillospiraceae bacterium, assembly GCA_017620525.1. Classification (GTDB taxonomy): domain Bacteria; phylum Bacillota; class Clostridia; order Oscillospirales; family Oscillospiraceae; genus Faecousia. Next base: position 6,372 of record JAGAUY010000045.1, read on the forward strand.
ATTGTCTTCCAGGCCGCGGTTGTTGTTGCGGAAGGGATGGCAGGAGACACAGAAACCGCCGGAGGCATTGACATGATCAATGAAATCCTGTGCCCCAATCCGGTGGTCCGGAATGGTATCGATGCCCCAGGCTGTGATATCGCCCCAGAGTGAAAAGAATTCCACACCCACAAAGATGGGAAATTCCAGTTCCTCGGAGTATTCCCGGACCAGATCTTTCATTCCCATGTCATCATGATCTGTGATGCACACGGCATCCAGTCCTCTCAGCTTTGCGATATCCACGATTTCCTTCATGGACAGAAAGCTGTCATGGGAAAAGGTTTTTTCGTGCAGATGCATATCGACCAGCATATTCCTGCCACCTTTCTACAGTTACATTTGATGGCTGATAATTTTCATCAGCTTGCCATCCTGTGTCCAGATCAGGTCATCCAGATTCAGGAAGCGTTTTACGAAGTCATTGGCGGGGTTACGGTAAATGCGTTCAGGGGTGTCGTTCTGGAGCAGATGGCCCTGTTCCATGATGGCCATAGAGTCCGAAAGGATCATAGCTTCTTCCTGATCATGGGTCACGAACACCATGGTCATATCCAGATCCCGCTGGAGCTTTTTCAGCTCTTCGCGCATTTTCACGCGCAGGGCCGCATCCAGGTTACAGAAAGGCTCGTCCAGCAGGCACAGCTTAGGTTCCACGATCAGAGCCCGTGCCAGCGCCACACGCTGCTGCTGGCCGCCGCTGATCTCATGGATGAAAGCACCTGCCCGGTCAGCCAGACCCACCATATCCAGATATTCCCGGCCCTTTTTACGGGCATCGGCCTTTGAGAAGCCGCGGAATTTCAGACCGTAGATTACGTTTTCCAGCAATGTCATGTGGGGAAACAGACCATAGGACTGGAACACCGTGCTGACGGGCCGCTGTTCGGGCGGCAGCCTGGTCAGATCCTGTCCGTCCAGCAGGATCTTGCCGCTGTCGGGTGTCAGGAATCCGCCGATCATATTCAGCGTGGTGGTTTTGCCGCAGCCGGAGGATCCAAGGATGCAAAGAAGCTTTCCTTTCTCCATTGTCAGGGACAGATCGCAGACCACATCTTTTCCGTCAAATTGTTTCTTCAGATGGGACAGTTCAAGATACACGACGTTTTCCCTCCTTCCAGGAAATGAGCCACACCAGTCCTTCCACTGCCAGAACGATCACAATGATCAGCGTGGCCAGGAGCGATGCCATGGGATACTCTCCGAGATATACTTTGTCGAAGAGCTGGAATACCAGCAGTTTTTTGCCAGGATTGATCAGGAAAATGATCGCACCGGCGGTGGTCATGCTGCTGGAAAAATTGTGAGCGAAGCAGCTCAGGAACGCGGGTCTCATGCTCGGCAGGATCACATCCCGCAGCACAGCCATCCGTCCGCCACCCAGATCTCTAGCGGACCATTCCAGAGTCCGGGGCACCTGTGTCAGGGCTGCGGAGCAGAGCTTGGTTGTGGTGGGCAGCTGCTTGAAGAGCATGCAGGCCATTACGATCAAAGCGGTTCCGGTCAGTTTCATGGGTTCTTTGTTGAAGGCCAGAATATAACCGATGCCGAAGCAGGTGCCAGGGATCATATAAGGCATCATGACTAAAAAATCAAAGAACCGTCTGCCGGGAACATTCCGCCGTTCCGTATAATAGGCGAACAGCATGGAGAAGAAGGTTCCCACGAAGGAAACGATCAGTGCGTAGATGACGCTGCGCCAGATAGTGGCGGTATCATACTTCAGCAGCTGCTGCAGATACTGCAGTGAGAAGGAGTAGCTGCCTTTCGTCACCTTCATGAATCCCAGGGAGAAGATGCACACATACTGCAGCACCATCATGACAAAGAACAGCATGCTCAGAATCAGCGCGATCCATCCGACAATTCCGCAGCGCAGAAGTTTCAGATTCACTGTATCCTGTTTGCCCTTGCCGGAGGTGAGCTTATCGGATTTTTGAAGCATCACCCGGTAGGCCCAGAAAGCCAGCAGCGTAGGCACCAGCAGAATCACATTCATCGCCGCGGCTTTGGCGGGATTGGAATAGCCGACCAGCTGCATGTAGATGTCGGAAGCCAGCGTATTGAACCGGCCGCCGATGATGGTGGGAGTACCGAAATCTGCAATGGACCGGACAAAGGTCAGCAGCAGTGTCACCAGGATACCGGGACGCATCAGCGGCAGCACCACATCCAGCAGGATGTGCTTCGGTCCGGCGCCCAGATCTCTTGCCGCCTGAATGGAGGCTGCATCAATCTTAGTCAGGATGCCGCTGAGAAACAACGCATTCAGCGGAACAAAGGAAATGCTCTGCATCCAGATCACACCCCAGCAGTTGTAGGGATCCCAGGAGATATTCAGCAGGCGGTAGGTAATCCAGCCCCGCCGTCCATAGAGCTGGATATAAGCCAGGGATGAGACAAAGGGAGGGGAGACCATGGTGATCAGGATTACACCCATCAGCAGAAGCTTAACCCATCCGCGACTGGAGGAGATCACCAGCGCCGCAGCGACGGAAAGGACCGTGCAGAAGAATGCGGTCAGCACACCGGTGAACAAACTGTTCCACAGACTGGTGCGGTAGCCTTTCAGCACATCCGTATAGGCGCCTAAAGTCAATCCGGTTTCGCCGACAAAGCTCTGCCAGAAAATGCAGATGATGGGATACAGCACAAACAGGCAGATGCTGCCCAGAAGAACCGCGATAATCAGTTTGTCGGCAGCATTGCCAAAAATGCGAAAAAGGGCATCGCCAGATGCCCCTTTTTCGATTCGGTTGAGATTACTCTTCAACAGCTTTGTCTCCCATCAGGATTTCGAACTGCTCCAGGATGGCGCTGCGCTGAGAGCCGAACAGGGCAACATCAACGTCGACCAGGATGGAGGTGTCATATGCCAGATCGATGCCTTCCATGGTGGGCTTAATGACCTTGACGCTGGGCTTCTTGTCGATTTCAGCCAGCAGAGCCAGGTTTTCATCGTTGCTGTAGAGCCACTCGACGAAGTACTTGGCAGCGTCAACATTCTCAGCGCCCTTGAAGACTGCGACACCCTCGGGGATGTAGGGGATGCCGTCGGTGGGATAGACAATGGTGACATCGTACTGCTCCAGCAGAGCGTCGATGGTGCCGTCCAGGTAGGTGATGCCGATGGCATACTCGTCAGCGATGACCTTGTTCATGGGATCGGAACCGCGGCGGCCGTAGTAAGCGATGTTCTCATTCAGGGCCTCGAAGTACTTCCAGCCCTCTTCCTCGCCCATGGTCTGCAGCAGACAGTTGACGACACCGTAGTTGGTACCGGAGATGGCGGGGTTGGACATGATGATCTCGCCGCCATACTGCTCATTCAGCAGGTCAGCCCAGGAAGCGGGAATGTCCAGCTCCAGCTCGGAAGCCAGGGTGTTGTTGACCAGGAAGCCGACGATGGTCAGACCCTTGGAGAACCAGTAGTTCTCAGCATCCTTGTAGGTGGGATCCAGCTCTTCGGAAGCCTCGAAGTTGACCTGCTCCAGCAGGCCGTCTTCCTTGGCGCCCATGAAAGCGTCGATACCGCCGCCGAACCACAGGTCAGCGGAGGGGGTGCCGCCTTCAGCACGCAGCTTGGACAGGACCTCGCCGGAGGACATGCTCAGCAGCTCGACCTTCACACCGGTCTCAGCGGTGAACTTGTCGAACAGGGTGATGTAGCTCTCGCTGGTTGCGACAACCTTCATGGTACCGGACAGTTCCGGAGCAGCCTCGGTGGGAGCTTCGGTCTCAGCGACAGGAGCCTCCGTGGCGGGAGCTTCGGTGGGTGCAGCGGTGGTCTCGGGAGCGGTCTGGCTGCCGCAGCCGGCAAACACAGACACAACCATGACCAGAACCAGCAGCAGGGAAATGATCTTTTTCATTTCTGAATTTCCTTTCAATTCGATGATGTTTTTTCCGGGATGAATCATCCTCGGTTTTGTGATTGTCCGGGGACAATCCACGCTATTATAATTCATTGTGGGTTTTATTTCAAGAATAATGTTATCAAATTTTTGGATAAATCTAAAGCATTAATAGTGTAGATTAATCAAATCTGAAAAAGAAGACTTGCATCATCACGAAAAGAATTGAAATGTCGGAATCGGTGCGATACAATGGTTCCATAATTTTGCAGCCTGCTGAAAGAAGGAATCCATATGAGAGAGCTATCAGCGCAGCAGATCACAGCTGTGGTGAGTAGATTGTGTGTGGAAGCGAACTGTCATTTGCCTCAGGATATGAAAGAACGGATCCGGGAAAGTCTGGACCGTGAGACCTGGCCCGCTGCCAGGGAGATTCTGGAGCGGATCACTGAGAATTATGAGATCGCGGATACCGAAAATCTGCCCATTTGTCAGGATACAGGCATGGCCTGCGTGTTCCTGAAGATCGGTCAGGATGTTCATATCACCGGCGATCTGGCCAGGGCCGTAGATGAAGGGGTACGGCGGGGATACCGGGATGGATACCTGCGCAAAAGTGTAGTGCGTGATCCTCTGGACCGGGTCAACACCGGCGATAATACCCCGGCAATCCTCTATTGTGAGATCGTACCCGGAGACCGTGTGGAGATTACCGTTGCACCCAAGGGATTTGGCAGCGAGAATATGAGCGCAATTAAAATGCTCCGACCCTCCGACGGCCTTCAGGGTGTGAAGGATTTTGTCGTTCGGACCGTGAAGGATGCCGGCCCCAATCCCTGTCCGCCTGTTGTTGTGGGCGTCGGCATCGGCGGCACCTTTGACAAGGCCGCGTATCTTGCGAAGAAGGCGCTCTTGCGCCCGGTGGATGTGCCCAATGGAAGCCCCTTTTATGCCCGGCTGGAGCGGGAGCTTCTGGATGAGATCAATGCGCTGGGCATCGGCCCTCAGGGACTGGGCGGCAGGACCACCGCGCTGGCGGTGAACATTGAGCAGTATCCAACCCACATCGCAGGACTCCCCGTGGCGGTCAACATCAACTGCCATGTGACCCGTCATAAAACGGAGGTGATTTGAGATGGCCATTGCGATTTGCGCACCGCTGACCCGGGAGACAGCAAGAACGCTCCGGGCAGGCGACAGCTGCCTGATCAGCGGCACCATCTATACCGCCCGGGATGCCGCCCACAAGCGGCTTTGTGAGCTTGTGGAAAGGGGAGAAGCGCTGCCTTTTGATATCCGCAGCAGCGTCATCTACTTTGTCGGCCCAACACCGGAAAAACCGGGACAGGTGATCGGTTCTGCAGGCCCCACCACATCTTATCGGATGGATGCTTACAGTCCTGCGCTGATCGCTCTCGGTCAGACCGGTATGATCGGAAAGGGAAAACGGGGACCTGAAGTCATCGAGGCGATGAAAGCGCATGGCGCGGTCTATTTTGGCGCCATTGGCGGCTGCGGCGCCCTGCTTGGAAAATGTATAAAGAAGAGAGAACTGGTTGCCTATGAAGATCTGGGCGCGGAGGCCATCTGCCGACTGGAGGTAGAGGATTTTCCTGCTGTTGTGATCATCGACAGCCTGGGCAGCAACCTGTATGAAACCGGTCCCGCGGCTTATCTTGAGAAGGAGAAATAATTATGGATTATGCAAAAGAATCCCTGCGGCTCCATGGGGAGTGGAAGGGTAAGATCGAAGTTGTATCCAAGGTACCCCTGGAAAACAGGGAAGATCTGTCCCTGGCTTATACGCCGGGTGTTGCGGCTCCATGTCTGGAGATCCGCAATGATATCAGCAAAAGCTACGAACTGACCAGACGGCATAATCTGTGCGCCGTCATAACCGACGGCAGCGCGGTGCTGGGACTGGGCAACATCGGTCCTGAAGCGGGTATGCCTGTTATGGAGGGCAAGTGCGCCCTGTTTAAGGCCTTTGGCGATGTGGATGCCTTTCCCCTGTGCGTCCGAACACAGGAGGTGGAAGAGTTTGTCAATGCGGTGGCTCTGATTTCCGGCTCCTTCGGCGGCATCAATCTGGAGGATATTTCCGCACCCAGATGCTTCGAGATCGAAGCGAAGCTGAAGGAAAAGTGTGATATTCCCATTTTCCACGATGACCAGCACGGTACGGCTGTGGTGGTCCTGGCGGGTCTGCTGAATGCACTGAAGGTTGTTGGAAAGAAGAAGGAAACGGTCAAGATCGTCACTGTTGGCGCAGGCGCGGCGGGTATTGCCATTGTGAAGATGCTCCTATCCGCAGGCTTCCGGGATATTACCATGTGCGACAAGCAGGGCGCACTGTATGACGGATGCCCCGGCATGAACTGGGCACAGGCAGAAATGGCAAAGCGGACCAATCCTGACCAGACGCCCGGCACCCTGGCGGAAAAGATGGTCGGTGCAGATGTATTCATCGGCACTTCCGCTCCGGGCCTGGTGACGGAGCAGATGGTGCGCACCATGAACACGGACGCAATCATTTTCGCCTGCGCCAATCCTACGCCGGAGATCTTCCCGGAGGATGCGAAGGCAGGCGGCGCCCGGATTGTATCCACGGGCCGCTCCGACTATCCTAATCAGATCAACAACGTGCTGGCTTTCCCGGGTATTTTCCGGGGTGCTTTTGATGTCCGTGCTTCGGATATTAATGAGGAGATGAAGCTGGCTGCGGCAGAAGCTTTGGCAGGATTGATTTCTGATGAGGAACTCAGTGATGAATACATCATGCCCGCAGCGCTGGATTCCAGGGTCAGTGCTGCAGTTGCAAAAGCAGTGGCGGAGGCAGCTAGAAAAAGCGGCGTTGCCCGAATTTAAGAATGAACAAGTCAGGAGGACACCCGGAAAGGGTGTCCTCTTTGGTATTATAGGGAGATTCAAATTGCAGTTTGCGAATGCTGACCGAGTGAGAAGCAGCAATTCCCGTTTCAGATGTGACAAAATGTTAACAACGATAACTTTTTTGCTGTAAGGTATTGACATTGAAAAAAAATCTGCTATAATGCGCCGTAAAGTTATCGATGATAACTTTATTAAGAAAATGTTAAATCTGTTATTATTTATGGAGGTACTGTTATGGTATTCGAAGCTGTTGCAAAGGTTATCGCGGAGCGCACGGACTGTGCTGCAGAAGATGTGAAGATGGAGAACACCTTCAAGGAACTGAACATCGATTCCCTGGACACGGTGGAGCTGCTGATGAATCTGGAGGACGCGCTGAACATTGAGATCGAGTTGACTCAAAAGGTCGAGACCGTCGGTGATCTGGTCAAGTTCATCGAAGAAAACTGCATGGGTTAAACTATGATCAAATCGGAATTATGTGAAATGCTGGGGATCCGGTATCCCGTATTTCAGGGCGGTATGGCCTGGATTGCCGACGGCAAACTGGCAGCAGCCGTGTCAGAAGGCGGCGGACTGGGTATCATCGGCGCCGGAAACGCTCCCGCTTCCTATGTTAGGGAGCAAATAAAAACCCTCAGAACGTTGACAAGTCAACCTTTCGGCGTCAATGTCATGCTTCTCAGCCCCTTTGCCGATGAGGTGGCACAGGTCATCGCGGAGGAGCATGTACCGGTGGTTACCACCGGTGCCGGAAATCCGTCCAAATATATGAAGCTGTGGCTGGATGCGGGGTGCAAGGTGATCCCCATTGTACCGTCCGTTGCCATGGCGAAGCTGGTGACCCGCCTGGGTGCGTCTGCGGTCATTGCCGAGGGCGGCGAGAGCGGCGGTCATGTGGGCGAACTGACCACTATGGTCCTGGTGCCCCTGATCCGGGACGCAACATCAGTGCCTGTGATTGCTGCTGGCGGCATTGCTGACGGCAGAGGAGCGGCGGCTGCGTTTATGCTGGGGGCCTGCGGCATTCAGATGGGTACCCGTTTCCTCAGCGCCGAGGAGTGTGGCATCCATCCGAATTACAAGGAAAAGATTGTGGGGGCAAATGATCTTTGCACCATGGTTACCGGCAAGCGTCTGGGCCACCCGGTCCGGAGCCTGCGCACGCAGTTTGCCCGCAATTACTGGAATGCCGAGTACGGCGGAATGCCCGATGATGAGCTGGAGAATCTGGCAGTGGGCGCGCTGCGTCTTGCGGTCCAGGAGGGTGATCTGAAGAATGGCTGTTTCCTCTCCGGTCAGGTTGCTGCCATGGTCAAAAAGATCGAGCCTGCGGCGGATATTGTCCGCAGCGTGATGGAAGAGGCGGAGCCTCTGCTGCGAGGTGCTGAAAAATGGGTAAAGTAGCATTTGTATTTCCCGGTCAGGGTGCCCAGTATCCCGGTATGGGCAGGGAACTGATGCAGATTTCTCCCGCGGCAGCCGGAGTATTCCGGATGGCTGATGCCATCCGGCCCGGAACATCGGAGCAGTGCTTCTGTGCCGGTGAGCAGGTCCTCCGGGAAACAAGGATCACACAGCCCTGTATGTTCACGGTGGAGCTGGCTGCGGCTGCGGCGATGGAGGAAGCGGGTATTCGTGCAGATATGACGGCAGGGTTCTCTCTTGGAGAACTGGCTGCCTTAACTTACGCAAAAGTAGTTGACGAATCAACAACTTTCTCTCTCGTTGTCAGAAGAGGTGAACTGATGCAGGAGGCAGCCGGGCGTGTTTCGGCCTCCATGGCAGCGGTTGTCCGCCTGGAAAACGCGGTGATCGAGGAGATATGCGGTCGTTTTGAAGGGGTACATCCGGTCAATTACAACTGCCCGGGACAGGTAACCGTTTCGGGTCTTGAAGAAAAGATGGCGGATTTATTTGCCGCTGTCAAAGCTGCAGGCGGCCGTGCCATTTCGCTGAAGGTCAGCGGTGGATTCCATTCTCCCTTTATGGCGGAAGCATCTGACCGTTTCGGAGCGCTGCTGGAGGATGTATCGTTCCATGCTCCTGTGCTGCCTCTGTATTCCAATTGTACCGGCCTGCCCTATGCGGGCGACATGAAGCATCTGCTGGCAAAACAGATCTGCTCCCCGGTCCGCTGGGAATCGATCATCCGACACATGATCGCGTCCGGTGCGGATACCTTTGTGGAGCTGGGACCGGGCAATGTTCTCAGTGGTCTGATCGGAAAGATCGACAAAAACGTCCGCACATATCAGGTGTGCGACAGAGAAAGTCTTGAAAAATGCGCAGCGGAGGTACGTTCATGCTGAAAGGAAAAATTGCTCTGGTTACCGGCGGTTCCCGCGGCATCGGCGCCGCGGTGGCAAAGAAACTGGCATCGTTGGGTGCGGATATTGCAATCATTTATGCCGGCAGCGCGGATGCGGCAGAAGCGGTCTGCAGCCTGATCCGGAAACAGTATGGTGTCAGTGCAAATTGCTATCAGTGCAATGTGGCGGATTATGATGCTGGCCGCAGGACGGTCAGCCAGATCAAGTCTGACTTTGGAACCATTGACATCCTGGTAAACAACGCAGGCATTACGAAAGACGGCCTGATCGCCATGATGAAAGAAGACCAGTTTGACGATGTCATCGCAGTGAATCTGAAAGGGACCTTCAACATGATCAAGCATTGTACCGGCATCTTTATCCGCCAGCGCAGCGGTGCCATCATCAATATGAGTTCGGTCACCGGCATTATGGGCAACGCCGGACAGGTCAATTATGCTGCGTCCAAAGCAGGCGTCATCGGATTGACCAAATCTATAGCCAGGGAGCTGGCGCCCCGGGGCATCACCTGCAACGCGGTGGCTCCGGGATTCATCGACACGGATATGACAAAGGGTCTGCAGGACAGTCCTTTGGCCGCATCCATTCCACTGGGCCGTATGGGCACAGCGGAAGAGGTTGCGCAGGCGGTAGCGTATCTGGCTTGTGCATCGTATGTCACCGGCACCGTCTTGCAGGTGGATGGCGGCATCGCAATGTAATGACACAAATCTATTGTGCGGGAGGGCAGCAGGCCTCCCGCAGCGCAGGCAAGTGATAGGTTCGTGCCTGCGGATCGTTATCAAGGAGTAATATATGGAACAGAAAATTCGCAGAGTTGTGGTTACCGGCATGGGCGTGATCTCTCCCGTCGGCAACGACGTGGAAACTGCCTGGAGCAATCTGGTGGCAGGAAAGCACGGCATCGGTCCCATCACTCATTTTGATACAACAAACTATAAGGCAAAGCTGGCCGCTGAGGTCCGGGATTTCAACCCCAAGGTCTATATGGACAAGAGCGAGACACTGCGTACGGACCTGTATGCCCAGTATGCCATGGCCGCTGCGGTTCAGGCGGTGGAGGAGAGCGGAGTCATCGGAACCCTGGATCCCGAGCGGATCGCCGTCTATTTCGGCTCCGGTATCGGAGGTTTGAATACGGTTTCCAATGAAGTGGAGAAGCTCGGCAGACGCGGGCCCGGACGGGTGTCTCCGTTCTGTGTGCCTATGATGATTCCCAATATGGCTGCCGGTCAGATCGCCATCCGCTACAATTGCCAGGGAGCTGCCATGCCTTCCGTAACGGCCTGCGCTTCCGGTTCCAATGCCATTGGAGAGGCGCTGCGTGTCATCCGCCACGGCTATGCCGACGCGGTCATCACCGGCGGCGCGGAGGCATCCATTGTTCCTGTCGGCATTGCCGGATTCATCAATATGCAGGCATTGTCCTGCTCTGAGGATCCAGATGCCGCATCTCTGCCATTTGATTCCCGCCGCTGCGGCTTCGTCATCGGCGAGGGCGCGGCGGCGCTGGTCCTGGAAGAATATGAACACGCCGTTGCCCGGGGAGCGAAGATCTATGGTGAGATCTGCGGTTACGGATCCACCTGTGATGCTTATCACATTACCGCCCCCCGGCCTGATGCCGACGGCGGTGCCAGAGCCATGGCTCAGGCGCTGGAGGAGTCCGGCTACACCGGTGCCGAACTGGTCTACGTCAATGCCCATGGTACCGGTACTCCTCTGAATGATGTGGGCGAGACTCTGGCCATCAAGCTGGCGCTGGGAGAGGCGCAGGCAAAGAAAGCGCTGGTCAGTTCCACAAAGTCCATGACCGGGCATATGCTGGGTGCTGCCGGTGCCATTGAAGCCATCGTCTGTCTGAAGGCGCTGCAGACCGGCATCATTCCTCCCACCATCAATTTGCTGGAGCCTGACCCTAAGTGCGATCTGAACTATGTTCCCAACAAGGCAGTTTGTGCGCAGGTGGATCTTGCGGTTTCCAATTCTCTGGGTTTCGGCGGCCATAACGCCAGCCTGGCATTCAAGAGGATCTGACTATGAAAGAATCCGATATCAGAAAATATGCGAAACTTATGGGCGAACTGGGACTGACGGGTCTGGAGATCAAGGATAAGGAGAATGTGGTCCGGCTGGAACGTGCGTACAGCGCGGCTCCGGCGCCCGTTTCGACGGTGCCGGTGGAAGATGCGCCCCGGGAAACTGCAGACAGCGGCCATGCCAGCATCAAATCTCCCATGGTAGGTGTATTCTATCAGGCGCCAGCTGAAAATGCCGCGCCCTATGTGAAGGTGGGAGACCATGTCCGAAAGGGCACGGTGTTGTGTCTGATCGAGGCGATGAAGATGATGAATGAGATCGCTGCCGAGACGGACGGAACCATCGAGGAAATCTGTGTGGAAAACGGACAGGTGGTCGATTTCGGCCGTGAACTGTTCCGCATCAAGAGGTAAGTTATGAATCAGGAACAGATCAGGAAGATTCTGCCCCACCGGGACAATATGCTCCTGCTGGATGAAGTGGGGCAGGAAGGAGGATTCGCCCATGGCAAATACCATGTCCGGGGGAATGAGTGGTTTCTGCAGGGACATTTCCCGGGAAATCCCGTGATGCCCGGCGTGATCCAGTGCGAGATCCTGGCCCAGTCGGCCTGCGTGCTGCTGTCCGATGCCATGAGTGCGGGCAAGACTCCCATGTACACGGGTCTGAACAATGTCCGCTTCAAATCCCCGGTCAGACCTGGCGAAACCTTCGAAACCCGCTGCCGCATTACCCGCTCCAAAGGCCCCTTCTTTTTCGCCGAAGGAGAAGGCTTTGTTGGAGAGCGGCTGTGCCTGAAGGCTGAATTTTCTTTCGCAATTGTAGGTGAATAACCATGTTCTCAAAAATCCTAGTTGCAAACCGCGGCGAGATTGCGGTGCGCATCATCCGCGCCTGTAAGGAGATGGGCATTGCCACCGTGGCGGTGTACTCTAAAGCGGATGCCGATGCCCTTCATGTGGCGCTGGCAGATGAAAGCTGCTGCATCGGAAAAGCAGAGCCTGCCGACAGCTATCTGAATGAGGCGCGCATCATCAGCGCCGCTCTGGCCACCGGTGCCCGGGCAATCCACCCGGGTTACGGCTTTCTGTCTGAAAATGCCCATTTTGCTGCCATGTGCCGGCACAACGGCATTGTATTCATCGGTCCGACAGTGGAACATATGGACCGACTCAGTGACAAGGCCACCATCAAGCGGCTTATGTTGGAGGCAGGTCTGCAGACGATTCCCGGCACCGGTGTGCTGAATACTGTAGAAGAGGCACTGGCTGCGGCGGAAAAGATCGGTTATCCTGTTATGCTGAAGGCCCGTTCCGGCGGCGGCGGACGAGGTATCCGCCGGATTGATAACCCGGAGCAGATGGAGACGGCCTTTCCCCAGGCTGTGGCGGAAAGTGCGGCGGCGTTTGGCGACGGCGCGGTATATCTGGAGAAATTTGTGCATCCTGCCCGTCATGTGGAACTGCAGATCCTGGCGGATGAATATGGCAATGTGGTCTGCCTCGGAGAGCGTGACTGCTCCGTTCAGCGGCGGCACCAGAAGCTTATTGAAGAATCTCCCTCTCCTGCGGTCAATCCTGCCCGGCGGGCGGAGATCATCGGCAAGGTTATCTCTGCTGTTCGATCCGTCGGCTATGTGGGCGTTGGCACCCTGGAATTCCTCCTGGACAGGCAGGAGAATTTCTGGTTCATGGAGATGAATGTCCGGCTGCAGGTGGAACATACCGTTACGGAGATGCTTACTAACATCGATCTTGTAAAGTGGCAGATCCGCACTGCGGCGGGAATTGCGCTGAATTTTACCCAGGATCAGATTGTTTTACACGGCTGCGCTATCGAATGCCGCATCAACGCCCGGACACCCGGCAGGGTGGAAATGTTCCATGTCCCCGGCGGACCCTTTGTGCGCTTTGATACCTGTCTTGTATCCGGCGGAGTGGTGACACCCTATTACGACTCCCTTCTCGGTAAGCTGATCGTCTATGCCGGAACCCGGGAGGAAACGCTGCGGAAGATGAAAGCCGCGCTGTGTGAGCTGGTGGTTCAGGGTGTGGACAGCAATATTGAAGAGCAGCTTCAGCTGCTCAGCCGCGATGCCTTCGCGGACGGATCTTATGATCTGACATTTATGGAAGAGTAGGTGAGCAGGCATGGCATTTTTGAATTTTCAGTTGAAACCGAAGAATGAACTGGAAGCCGGCGGCCGCGGTGCGGCACCGGTCCACCGGGATGAGAGCGAACCGGAACAGACCTGCCCCAATTGCCACAAGTCTATTCCGGTCAGCAGGCTGTGGGCCAATCAGAATGTTTGTCCCTGCGGCCATCATTTCCGGATCAATGCCCGTCAGCGCATCGGTATGATCACTGACCGTAATTCCTTCCGCGAGATGGATGCGGATCTGCAGTCCGATGATCCGCTGAACTTTGCAGGCTATCAGGCCAAGCTGGAAACGGCCCGTCTTTCCAGCAATGAGCCGGAAGCGGTCGTCTGCGGCACCGCTGAGATCCGTGGACAAAAATGCTGCCTGTTTGTGATGGAGGCAGCTTTTATGATGGGCAGTATGGGCACTGTTGTAGGCGAGAAGATTACCCGGCTGTTTGAGTACGCTCTGGAACACCGTATGAGTGTTGTCGGATTTACCGTGTCCGGCGGTGCCCGGATGCAGGAGGGCCTGCTGAGCCTGATGCAGATGGCGAAGGTCAGCGGCGCGGTAAAGCGGCACAGTGATGGAGGACTGTTCTATCTGACGGTGCTGACGGACCCCACCACCGGCGGTGTTACAGCAAGTTTTGCCATGGAGGGAGACATTATCATCGCCGAACCTGGCGCTACCGTCGGCTTTGCCGGTGCCCGTGTCATTGAGCAGACCACCCGCAAATCCCTTCCCAGAGGATTCCAGAAGGCGGAATTCCTTCTGGAGCATGGCTTCGTGGATGCCATTGTTGCCCGCAAGGCACAGGCAGACACCATTGCCGGTTTGCTGAGAATTCACAACCGGGAGGTGAGCGCATGATCCAGCTGACACCTTATGACCGGGTCAGAACGGCCCGGGACAGCAAACGGCCCTCAGGTCTTGACTATATCAACCGGATCTTTACGGATTTTCTGGAACTGCACGGTGACCGCCGTTATGCTGACGACAGCGCCGTGGTCGGCGGCATCGCGCATCTGAACGGAAAACCCGTTACAGTCATCGCAATTGAAAAGGGGCATACCACAAAAGAGCGTATGGCCAGAGCCTTTGGCGCGCCCAATCCGGAAGGCTACCGCAAGGCTCTGCGCCTGATGCGCCAGGCTGAGAAATTCCGCAGACCCGTGATCTGTTTCGTGGACACCTCCGGCGCTTATTGCGGAATCGGCGCCGAGGAACGGGGCCAGGGCCAGGCCATTGCGGAAAATCTCATGGAGATGATGACGCTGAATACTCCCATTATCTCAATTCTGGTGGGAGAAGGCGGCAGTGGCGGCGCTCTGGCGCTGTCGGTCGCAGACCGGGTATGGATGCTGGAAAACGCGGTTTATTCCGTGATTTCCCCCGAAGGCTGCGCCAGCATTCTCTGGAAGGATGCCGCAAAGGCTGCCGAAGCGGCGGCAAATCTGAAATTGACTGCCCAGGACGCATTGACACATTCAATAATTGAGCGTATGATAAAGGAGACCGCCATTGGTCAACCTTCTTTTTATGCGCATATCCGCAAGATGCTGACGGAAGAACTGGAAGAACTGGAGTCTGGCGATGACCTGCTCCGGCAGCGTTATGATCGTTTTCGCCGGATCGGCGCACAGAAGAAGGAAACAATATGAGTATTTACCAAAACTACTGCCGGGAGCGGTTTGATGCAGCCGGCAGATTGACTGATATTCGTTTTGATTACCCCGATAACTTCAATTTTGGCTACGACGTTGTGGATGCGATTGCATCCCGGACCCCTGACAAGCGGGCTATTGTCTGGTGCAACGCGGAAGGGGAGGAGCGCGTATTCAGTTTTGAAGATATCCGGCGCCTAAGCAACAAGGCGGCCAATGTATTTCTTCGCGGTGGCATCCGCCGGGGCGATCATGTGATGGTTGCTCTGAAGCGGCACTATGAATACTGGTATACTGCCGTGGCGCTGCATAAGATCGGCGCGGTTATGATCCCGGTCACCCATATGCTGACGGTAAACGACCTGCTGTACCGTATGGACTGTGTCGCGGTAAAAGGCATTGTCTGCACTCCGGATGATGGTGTGCCTCAGAGAGTGCTGGAAGCTGCGCACCGGAAAGCCCCCGGCTGCTGTCTGTGGACAGTCCAGCGCGATGTTCCAGGATTCGTGAATCTGACGGAGCGAATTGAATCTGAATCAGACGATCTTTCCCGCCGGGAAACTGCCGCCCACGATCCGATGATGCTCTATTTCACCTCCGGTACCACCGGCTATCCCAAGGGTGTCGTCCATGAATTTGCCTATCCGCTGGCACATGTGATCACGGCCAAATACTGGCATCAGGCGCAGGAGGACGGTCTGCATTTCACCGTTGCCGAGACCGGCTGGGCCAAAGCCTCCTGGGGCAAGATCTATGGCCAGTGGCTGATCGGCAGCGCCGTGATGGTCTTTGATTTTGACAATTTTGATCCCAAACAGCTTTGCTCCGTCATCAATACCTATGGCGTTACATCTTTCTGTGCGCCTCCCACAGTCTATCGTTATCTGACAAGAAAGGGAATTCCTGATATGCCTACGCTGCGCCATGCTACCACAGCCGGCGAGCAGCTGAATCCGGAGGTCTCCCGCCGCTTTACGGAGCGAACCGGCCTTCCCCTGATGGAAGGTTACGGCCAGACAGAGACGACCCTGCTGCTGGCGAATTTCAAGGGCAGCGATGGTGTTGTTGGCTCTCTCGGTATGCCTTCTCCGCTTTATCACATCGAATTGCGGGATCCTGACGGTTCCAAGACACCTGTCGGCCAGATTGGTGAGATCGTGGTGGTACCGCCGGAAGGCGGCCATCAGCTGGGGCTGTTTACCCGGTATCTCAATGATGACGAGCGCTATGCCAATGCCTGGGCAGGTGGCGTCTACCATACCGGCGATACTGCGTGGCAGGATAAAAACGGCTGTTTCTTTTTCCACGGCCGCGCGGATGATCTGATCAAGACCGGCGGATTCCGTGTTGGGCCGTATGAAGTTGAGAATGTTCTTTCGGAGCATCCGGCGGTTCTGGAATGTGCCGTGATGGGTGTTCCGGATCCCCTCCGGGGCCAGGCCATCAAGGCAGTGGTTGTTCCCGCTCCCGGCTATTTGCCGGATAGGGAACTGGAAAAGGAACTTCGTGAGTTTACCAATGCCAGAATGGCAGAATATAAATGGATCCGTATGATTGAATTTACGGATGCGATCCCCAAAACCATCAGCGGCAAAATCTGCAAGGCTGCGCTGCGCCGGTAAGCGTCATTTGTTCCGGCCAGCGGGTCGGAACAGGAGGATTTATTTGGCAGAGAGAATCAAGAATATGAGGGAAGTGCTGATCCGGGCCGGTATCAGCGAGATCAACGACCACGGCGTCACCGGCTTTTCCATCCGCCGCGTGGCGGACAGCTGCAATGTGTCCTGCGCCGCTCCATACAAGCATTTCAAGGACAAGCGGGAATTCATTGCGGCCATTATTGAGTTTGTCAATGAGCAGTGGCGGGTGCGCCAGCAGGAAGTTCTGGATTGCTGCAGCGGCGGTATGAGAGAGCAGATTGTGGAGGTTGCCGTGAATTATGTGCGTTTTTTGATGGAAAAACCCTACTACAGGTCCATCCTGATGCTCAAAGATGCGCAATTCGACAATATCTATCACAAGGTCCGCGGCCACCTGTCCAGCCGCAGCCAGCAGATGGAGCGGGATTTCTTCTCATCTGTCAGCTGGGATGTGAATACCCAGCGGCGCAAGCTCCATCTGGTCCGGGCCATGATCTTCGGAACGATCTTCATGTTTGACACCGGGGAGCTGGTATACAATGAGGAAACCATGGAAAATTTCCGGTACTGCGTGAACCGGGAATTTGACCTGCCGTAAAGGAGGAACCCATGCTGACGATCGATATTCCCGGCCGGGAGCCTCTGAAGTTGAGTCATCTGGTACTGGATTACAATGGGACCATCGCCGAGGATGGCGCTGTTATCGAGGGCATTGCCCATCGCCTGGAGGCACTGAGTCGTGATCTGCAGATCTGCGTCATTACCGCGGACACCCACGGCACGGCCGCCCGGCGCTGCGAAGGACTTCCGCTGGACGTTCTGACCTTTCCCACAGTGGAAGCCGGCCGGATCAAAGCAGAGCAGGTACGCAGTCTGTCCGGCGGAGTGGTCTGCATCGGCAACGGATTCAATGATATCCGGATGTCTGATGAAGCGGATCTGTCCATCTGTGTCATCGGCAGGGAAGGCTGCTGCGGCGCACTGCTGAGTCATGCCGATGTGGTGGTCACTTCCATCCATGACGCGCTGGACCTTCTGCTGAAAACCTCCCGCCTGCGCGCGACGTTGAGAACCTGAATCTGATGCCGCCGTTTGTGGCTCTTGAAAAGCAAGAAACCGACCTGTGAGTAAATTGCAGGTCGGTTTTTTATTAGTCAAATCAGATACATAATCTTGTAAAGATGCCGATTAGAATGAGAATGATTCCGGCAATTTGCGTCCAGCGTATTGATTTCCCGGTTGCTTCCATGCCGTTGGGGATAACGGGATATACGATGAACATCAGCGATGAACAGGTAGTCGTTTCGGTTAAGTTTTATGAATATCGGACATTGGGATAAACGCTGATTCATATTTATTTGAATGGCGGATAAAATGATTCGTTTTATAAAAATAATCCATTTAACATTTACAAAGGTCTATGCTATACTTACCAAAAGGGAAACTACGCGGAGAGAATTTTTATGCATGAAATCCAATCCTGCGGCGTTTGACCATGCACCGCCGACCAGGGTCAGAGCGACACCTGACTCGGCGTCTTTATTGGAATCTTTAAGGATTAAAGGAGAAATATATCATGATCAAAGTTAATGCCATCGGCGATGCCTGCCCCATTCCCGTTGTGAAGACCCTGAATGCCATCAAGGAACTGAAGAACCCTGATGTAATCGAGACCATGGTCGATAATGAGACTGCCGTTCAGAACCTGACCCGCATGGCGGACAAGAAGGGCTGTGCCGTCAAGTCTGAAAAGCTGGGTGAGAAGGAATTCAAGGTCACCATCACTGTGGGTGAAAGCGCTCTGAACCAGGACATCGACACTGAGAATGTCACCTGCGAGCTGCCCCGCAGCGGCAAGAAGAATACTGTGGTCGTTATCTCCTCCAAGGCAATGGGGCACGGCGGCGATGAGCTGGGCACCGCACTGATGAAGGGCTTCATCTACGCGCTGAGCCAGCAGGAGCAGCTGCCCACCACCATCCTGTTCTACAACGGCGGTGCCAACATTCCTGTTGAGGGTTCCGTCTCTCTGGACGACCTGAAGAGCATGGAAGCCCAGGGAGTTGAGATTCTGACCTGCGGTACCTGCCTGAATTTCTATGGCCTGACGGATAAGCTGGCTGTTGGCGAGGTCACCAATATGTACACCATCGTCGAGAAGATGACCGGTGCGGACCTGATCGTGAAGCCCTGATGCCATGCGCCAGAAGAAATCAACTCTGATTATCACTTTCGCCACCACCACCCAGGCTATGGCGGTTGAGAAATTCTGTCAGGATCACGAGCTTCCCGGCAGAATCATCCCGGTTCCCCGGGAGATCACCGCCGGCTGCGGCCTCAGCTGGAAAGCTGCTCCGGAAGATCGGGAGCGGCTTGCTGATGCGCTGCGCGACGGCGGTCTCGGCTGGGAAGAGATGCATATTATTGAAATCTGAGGTGGACATATGAAATACAATATCGGCATTGATATCGGTTCCACCTGCGCCAAGACCATTGTTCTGGACGAAAACAAACAGATCATCCACCGCCTGCTCCAGCCTACTGGCTGGAGCAGCGTCGACACCGCAGAGTCGATCCGCAGCCAGTTGACTCAGCTGGGGATCGACTGGAACCAGGCGGCAGTCGTTGCCACGGGTTATGGCCGGATCTCCGTTCCCTATGCACATAAGTGTGTCACCGAGATCACCTGTCACGCCCGGGGTGCCTGCCATATCTTTAGGTCCGATAATCTGGTGGTCGTGGATATCGGCGGCCAGGATACCAAGCTGATCTGCGTGGAGGACGGCATGGTCAAGGACTTTATCATGAATGACAAGTGTTCTGCCGGTACCGGCCGCTTCCTGGAGATCATGGCCAATACTCTGGCGGTGAAGCCGGAGGAACTTTGCGAGCTGGCATCCAACGGCGGCGGTGTCTCCATCAGCTCCATGTGTACGGTCTTTGCCGAGTCTGAGGTCATCAGTCTCATCGGCAGGGGAGAGAAGAAGGAAAATATTGCCTTTGCTGTGGTAGATTCCATTGTCAAGAAGGTCGCTTCCCAGGCAGGAAGGCTGGATCTGAATAACAGCAAGGTCTGTCTCACTGGCGGCCTGTGCGATTTCGCATATCTGCGGACGAGCCTGGAAAAGAAGCTGGCAGTTCCTGTTTCGGCCTGTCCCGATGCCCGGTATGCCGGTGCCATCGGTGCTGCGCTCAGTGCGTCCTCAATCAGAAAGTGAGGCAAATATGATCTATCTGGACAATGCGGCAACCACGCTGCAAAAACCCCAGTGCGTCATCGATGCAGTAGTCAGGGCCATGAATTCTATGGGCAATGCTTCCCGCGGCGCCCACAGCAGCTCGCTGTCCGCTTCCCGTGTGGTCTATGATACCCGGTGCAAGATCGCGAAGCTTTTCGGTTGCAGCCGCGCGGACCATGTGGTTTTCACCTGTAATTCCACGGAAGCGCTGAACATTGCGCTTGGCGGTCTTTTTGTGTCCGGTGATCATGTGATCACTACGGATCTTGAGCACAACAGTGTGCTTCGACCGTTGTACCGCTTGGAAAAGGAAGGAATCATTTCCCTGAACTTTGTTCCCGCGGATGTGAAAGGACGCCCGGATTATTCTGCTTTCGAGACGCTGATCCGTCGCAATACGAAGGCCATTGTCTGCACCCACGCATCCAATCTGACCGGCAATATGATCGATCTGGAGAGGGTTGGAAGAATCGCCCGCGATCACGGGATCCTGCTCGTTGTGGATGCATCCCAGACTGCCGGCGCGGTACCCATCGATATGGAGCGGATGAACATTGATGTCCTTTGTTTTACCGGCCACAAGGGCCTCATGGCGCCCCAGGGTACCGGCGGACTGTGTATCCGGGAAGGGGTTGAGATCCGCCCGTTCAAGGTTGGCGGTTCCGGTGTCCATTCCTATGATAAAGAGCAGCCTTCTGCGTATCCCACCCGCCTGGAGGCAGGTACGCTGAATTCCCACGGCATTGCAGGCTTGTCCGCAGCGCTGGACTATTTGAATGAAGTGGGTATCGAAACAATCCGCAGCAAGGAAACCATGCTGATGCAGCGGTTTTATGAGGGAGTCTCCCGCTTGGACGGCATTACAGTCTATGGCGATTTTGACTTTGAGCGCACCGCAGTCGTGACGTTGAACATCGGTGATGAGGATTCGGCGATCATCTCCGATGTGCTGTACGAGGATTATGGTATTGCGACCCGTCCCGGCGCCCATTGTGCGCCCCGGATGCACGAGGCACTCGGAACTACCGAGCAGGGCGCTGTCCGCTTCAGTTTTTCCTGGTTTAATACAGAGGAAGAAGTGGATGAAGCCATCCGCGCCGTGGCGGAACTTGCAGAATCCTGACATGAATAATACCCATCCTTTAGCGGGGATGGGTATTATTTTCTTTTTTGATAAAATGTAAAAATACATTAATAAATCATATTTAACATTTGGCGTTTCCTGTGATATACTTGCGGAAATAGTAAAATTTGAAGGGAGTGTACCTGTCCTGTGAGTCACAAGGAAAACATTTCTGTCGATGGTAAGCTTACCCGGCAGCAGCTGAAAGAGCTGGAAACGAAGAAAATGACTCCGCTGCAGAAATTTTTTGAGTTGGTGATCATGATTTTGCCCCTGGTATGCGGTATTATTGCCATCCTGGAGTATAAGCTGATTCCGGACAAGAGCATGAACAACAATCCCAATACCTATCTGTGGGTATTGGTCGGACTGGTGATTGCCTACAATGTTTATGGCTGGTTTTCTGCATACAGGCGTGTTAAGGGCGACAAGTCTGTCTACGAGAAGCTGCGCTTCCGTGCCCCGCTGTATTCCGCGCTGTTTCTGCTGCTGGCCTTCTATGATTACATGACCATTAAAACCGGTGTGCTGACCCAGCCTTTTGTTCCCTGCATGAACTTCATCCTTAATGCAGCGATCAGAGACTATAAGATGATTCTTGAGTGCACGGTACATACCCTCTGGCTGCTGTTCCTGGGCTATACCAGCGGTGTCGTTTTGGGCCTGATCACTGGCATTACCTGCGGCTATTCCAAGCGCTGCCGCTATTGGGTGGATCCGGTCATCAAGTTCCTTGGCCCCATCCCCACGTCCACCTGGATCCCCATCATGATGGTCGTGGCGTCTTCTCTGTTCGGCGGCGCCGTGTTTATCATTGCCCTGGGTTCCTGGTTTGCTGTCACCGTGGCATCCATGACCGGCATTTCCAATGTGGATAAGGATTACTTTGAAGCTGCCCGCACCCTCGGCGCCACTGGCCGCCAGCTGGTATTCCGTGTTGCCATTCCCCATGCAATGCCCTCTATTCTTTCCGGCTGCACTCAGGCAATGAGCAGTTCCTGCACCGCCATCATGATCGCGGAGATGCTGGGTGTCAAGGCGGGCCTCGGCTGGTATATGAACTGGTCCAAGTCCTGGGCCAGCTATGATAAGATGTTTGCCGCCCTGTTTGTGATCTGCATCATTTTCACCCTGGTTACCAAGGGACTGGAAGCCGTCAAGCGGCATGTGCTGCGCTGGCAGAATGGAGCTGAGAAGTAATGGAAGAAAAGAAAGTAGTTCTGAAGCTTGAGAATGTATCCAAGAGCTTCGCAAAAGTTGAAAATGATGATGTCACCCATGCGCTGTCTTCCGTCAGCACCATCATGGAGAGCGGCGAATTCATCAGCCTGGTCGGTCCTTCCGGCTGCGGTAAGTCCACCATCCTTCGTCTGGTTGCCGGCCTGATCCATCCCACCACCGGTTCCGTAACCGTTGATGGAAAGGAAGTGGAAGGTCCCGCTCCTGACCGGGGCATGGTTTTTCAGAAGCCAACATTGTTCCCCTGGCTGACGGTTGAAAAGAATATCGCATTCAGCCTGCAGATGCAGGGCAAGCTCAAGGGCAACGAGGATCGGGTGGAAGAGATGATCAAGGTAATCGGTCTGGAAAACTTCCGGGAGGATTATCCCGCCCAGCTTTCCGGCGGTATGGCGCAGCGTGTTGCGCTGGTCCGTTCTCTGATCAATGAGCCTAATATCCTGCTGCTGGATGAACCGCTGGGCGCGCTGGACGCCTTCACCCGTATGAATATGCAGGATGAGATCCTGAAGATCTGGCGCAAGCGCAAGCAGCTGGCCATCATGGTCACTCACGATGTTGACGAGGCCATTTACATGGGTACCCGTGTTCTGGTTATGGACGCCAACCCCGGCCGCATTGTTGCAGACATCAAGATTGAAGAGGAGTTCCCCAGAGACCGTTCCTCCGCTGCGTTCGTTGCCTATCGTAACGACATCCTGAACAAGCTTCACTTTGGCGGAAATAAGGCCGAATGATCCGATTGTTTTCATATGCATTCCGCATTTGAAGAATAAAAACTATAAGAGGAGAAACACAAATGAACGCAAAGAAGATTTTTGCACTGCTGCTGGCTATGGTCATGGTTCTGTCCATGGCAGCCTGCACTCCCGACCCCGAGGGTCAGCTGGAAGGCGACCTGAACAATGACGGCCAGATCGAAATGGGTCAGGACGGCGTTGAAGTTGAAGTCAATGTTTCCGATGTCCACATGGACGCTGCCGAAGCATTTGCTGCCGGCAACTGGGAAGCACTGTTCACCCCTGTGGACATGGAAGGCCGCGCCATTGATATGGCTGATTTTGACCTGACTCCCTCCGAGGAAGAGCTGGAAGCCATGAAGAACGAGCCGGCTTACGGTCAGCCCGTCAAGTACTACATGTCCGACGGCTGCACCTCCGGCCCCACCGTGGCAGACGACCAGGGTTTCTATGCAGAAGCCGGTCTGACCGCTGAAGGCTTCAAGGGCACTTCCTACACCGAAGCTCTGGGTACCCAGCAGGCTACCGTCGCTGTCGGTCACATCGCAACCATGCTGGTTCCCATCACCAACGGCGTTGACCTGACCTTCGTCGGCGGCGCTCACATCGGCTGCAAGACCCTGTACGTCCTGGCTGATTCCGAGTACAAGACCACTGAGGACCTGAAGGGAACCCAGATTTCCGTCCCCAACGGCATCGGTGCATCCGACTACAACATCACCTGTCTGCTGCTGGATGCTGACGGCATCAACCCTCAGACCGATGTGACCCTGACTCAGGTTTCCTCCGACGCCTGTGTTACCGCTATGGAAAACGGCGAGATCTCCGCTGCTCTGCTGTCCGATACCTTTGCCTATGCCATGGTTAAGGAAGGCAAGCTGCGCGCTGTCCGCTCCCTGCTGGACTCCGACTTCGCGGATGAGAACTGCTGTGTCATCGCTATGAACCGCACCTTCGTTCAGGAGAACCCTGTCCATGCCAAGAAGATCGTTCAGGCTGTTCAGAAGGCACACGCATGGATGCGTGAGAACACCGAAGAGGCTACTCAGCTGCTGCTGGATCGCGGCTGGAACGGTGGCGACTTCGATATGAATGTCATGATCAACAACTCTCTGCAGTTCGGCCTGGCTGAGGATTTCACTGCTGTCTCCCTGCGCGACGTGGTTGACCGTTATGTCCGTCTGGGTCTGATCACTTCTATGGATGACGTTGATGCCATCATGGAGCTGGCCTGGATCCCTGTTCTGGGCGGTTAATTGAAACATTCCCGGATCTGACAAATCCCGCTTACCCTTTTGGGTAAGCGGGATTATTTATTGAACCTATAAATAAATCGTATATATTAATAATCAATATTTAACTTTCACCAGTAATTGTGCTAAACTGACAAAAGAAAAGCACAAATTACAAATGGAGGTAGTAATTATGTCCGATTATGTACAGATGTGGAAAGATCTCGGTATGGATCTTGAAACCCATGACCTGCTGTGTCAGGTCCTGCCTACCGCTGTGGGCGATGTTTACCTGACCCAGGAGAACCGTCCCAAGGCGATGGATTTCTGGGATTTGGTTATTTCCGAGGTTCACGGCATTCGTCCTGCTGAATTGATCGCTGCTCAGAAGGAAGGCCGCAAGGTTTTCGGTACCTTCTGTGTTTATGTTCCCGATGAAGTGGTTGTTGCTGCCAACGGCATTGTTACTGGTTTGTGCGGAGGCAGCCAGTTCTGGGTTCCCGGCGGCGAGACTGTTCTGCCCAAGTCCACCTGTCCTCTGGTCAAGGCATCCGTCGGTGCAAGACTGGGCAAGACCTGTCCGTTCTTCCGCATCGCAGATATGTATGTCGGTGAAACCACCTGCGACGGCAAGAAGAAGGCCTATGAGATCCTGGGCGAAGATGTTCCCATGTACATTATGGATGTTCCTCAGATGAAGCGTGAGAAGGACATCCTGAAATGGAAGGATGAGATCGCTGAATTTGCCAAGACTGTTGAAGAATTCACTGGCAATGAGATCACCTCCGAAAAGCTCAGCGAAGCCATTCATATCATCAACGAAAAGCGTAAAGCTCTGCAGAGAGTCTATGACTGCCGCAAATCCGAGTGCCTGCCCATTTCCGGCCGCGATGCTCTGCTGATGACGCAGATCTCTTTCTTCGATGATCCCGTCCGCTGCGCTCAGATGTGCAACCGTCTGGCTGACGAACTGGAGCAGAGAATCGCAGACGGTGTCAGCGTTGTTCCTGCCGGCACCAAACGTATCCTGATCACCGGTACGCCTCTGGCAGTTCCCAACTGGAAGCTGCACAACATCATTGAGACCAGCGGCGCTGCTGTTGTCTGCGAGGAGATGTGCACTGGCACGCGTTACTTTGAGAATCTGGTTGATGAGTCCAAGACCACTCTGGATGAACAGTTCATGGCCCTGTCCGAGCGTTACATGAAGACCAACTGCGCCTGTTTCACTCCCAATACCGGCCGTATCGACGACATCCTGCGTCTTTGCAAGGAATATAAGGTGGATGGCGTCATCGACTGCAGCCTGAAGTTCTGCTGCCTGTATGACACGGAGAAGTATTCCGTCAGCCGCGCACTGAAGGAAGCGGGCATCCCCGTCCTGAGCCTGGAAACCGATTATACCGATACCGATGCCGAGCAGCTGCGTACCAGAATCGGTGCATTTGTGGAAATGCTCAATGGCTGATTCCGATATTCGGTATTATATTCTCTTCGAGAATTATGAACAGGGACTTGCGCTTCATGATCTCTTGTCGTCCAATGATATCAAAAACCGTATCGCGCCGGCGCCCCGCGCCATACAGGGAAAACTCAGCTGCGGTATGTCGCTGCTGATCGAACCGACTGATATTGATGCGGTGCGGGCCTGTATCGCTGAACACAATCCTGCTTATTATGATATCGTCCCCCTGGAAGGTCAGATCAAGTCCCACCGGGATAAATACTGCTGATAAAAAGAGCCTTCACCGCAGCTGCGGTGAAGGCTTTTTTGCAGTTGTTCAGTATCTTCCGAAGGTGCAGTTGGGCCAATGGCACACCTTGCACATCTGACAAAGACCGCCGTCCGCCAGTCCGATCAGCTCTGCGTGGGTGATCTTGTCACCTGCAAAGATTTGAGGCAGCAGCACATCGAATACGGTTGTGGGCAGGCTGATTGCGGCGCCCGGAACACCCAGAACGGGGATATCGCCGAGATAAGCCACCAGTGTCATATTGCCGGGCTGAGAGGGGACACCGTGGGTGACAATGTCGGCGCCCAGCTGGCGGACTGCGGTGGGAGTCAGGTCGTCAGGGTCCACGCTCATACCGCCGGTAAAGATCAGGAAATCCGCGCCGTTTTCCAAATGGGCTTTGGCGGCATTGACGATCATATCGAGGTCATCGTCGCAGATGGTGACCCCCACGATCTGGCAGGGATAGTGCTTCATCTTTGCCCGGACCACAGGTTCGAATTTGTCCTTAATACGGCCGGTATAGACTTCGCTGCCGGTAATCACAACACCCAGCTTCTTGTTCTGATAGGGGCGCAGATCAATGAGCTTTTCCTCAGCGCACAGATGTTCTGCTTCGATGATCTGCTCTTCCCTGGTCACCAGAGGGACGATGCGCATGGAGGCCAGTCTTGCACCGACTTCCACAGGATAGTGGTCGGGGAGCGTGGCAATGGTGATGTCGCCGATGGAGTTGACTTTGGTCAGCAGTTCCCGGTTCACCCGGAACATACCGCGCTGGTCTGCAAACAGAAGAACCTTGCCCTCGGCGGGTTCGGTATAGTGTGCATTCTCCACAGGGCACATGGCTGCCATGCGCCGTGCGCAGTCATCCTCATGGATCTCGCCCGCGCCGGGTTCCCAGACAAAAATGGTGCGCTTGCCGATGTCCAGCAGATGGGGGATATCCTCTTGGCGGATGATGTGTCCGCGCTTGAAAGCAGCACCCTTGAAGCCGTCCTTCATTTCGGTAATGTCATGGCACAGTTCCATGCCGACGGCATTTTCAACATTAATCTTTTTCATATTAATTCCTCATCTCTTGATTTAGTCGTTCAGTAACAGAATCGATTCCGGCGGCAGGCAGACTACCACTTCAGGAGCTTTCAGCCGTTTCCAGTCCTCTTTGGACATCAGCCATCCCAGCGGACTGCCTTCTTTGGCGCCTATGGGACGGAGCATAACGGTATAGTAGAATGGATCTTCGATTTCTTCCACAACACGGCAGCGGAAGGAATTCTCCCCGTTTCCATGGCGGATCCGGCGCATCCGGATACCCACAGAGCTGATCCCGTCAGTCAGTCCCGGAAGCTTCAGTTCGATGCCCCAATCCGAAGCGAATACGGTGTTTTCATCTACGCGGTGGATTGCGGAGATATTCTTACAGCCTGTAAGCACCGCTCCGGAGCGTGTCTGGGGGTTAGCGAATACCTCTTCGTTGGTACCGACGACTTCTATGCGACCGCCGGACATGATTGCAATTTTGTCGGACATCCGGTATACCTCATCCCGGTCATGGGAGACAAGGATGACGGTTTTTCCAAATTTGCGGATGACCTGCCGGACTTCCTGCTCCAGTTTGAAGCGAAGATGGCTGTCCAGAGCCGAGAACGGTTCGTCCAGCAGCAGGATCCTCGGACTGGACACCAGAATCCTTGCCAGCGCAACGCGCTGCTGCTGGCCTCCTGAGAGCTGGTGCGGATACCGGTCGGCAAACTCAATCAGACCGAAGCTGTCCATCACCGATTCGACTGTATCCCGGCGTTTAGCTTTGTTCTTCTCGCGCTTCGCACCTGCCTGAATGTTCTGCAGCACCGTCATATTGGGAAACAGTGCGTAATTCTGGAACATCAGTCCTGTATGCCGCTGCTGGGGGGGCAGATTGATCTTCTTATCGGAATCGAAGAGGGTGATGCCATCGAGAATGATCTTTCCATTATCCGGCGTTTCGATACCGGCAATACACTTGAGCGTCATGCTCTTGCCGCAGCCGGAAGCACCGAGAAGGGCGATGGTTTCATCGGAGGCTTCGAATTTTGCGTGCAGACGGAAAGAACCCAGGTTTTTCTCAATGTCAACGTAAATGGACATTTATAGAACTCCTTTCTTTCCGGCGCGGTTTTTCTTTTCAAGCATGTTTACAGCCAGCAGCACCACAAAAGAAATCGCGAGATTTACCAGTACCCATTTCATGGCGGAACGGTCTTCATTGGTGCGCCAGAGCTGATAAACGGTCGTGGAGATGGTGGCTGTTCTGCCAGGAGTATAGCCGCAAATCATGGACGTGGCGCCGTATTCGCCCAGCGCTCTGGCAAAAGCCAGAACGGTGCCTGCCAGAATACCCTGACGGCAGTAAGGCATACGGATCTGCCAGAAGATGTAGCTGTTGCTCAGTCCCAGAGACTGGGCAGAGTAGGCAAGGGTCTCATCAAAGGATTCGAAGGCACCTCGTGCAGTCCGGTACATCAGTGGAAAAATGACGACAGTCGTGGCGAAAATTGCTGACCACCAGCTCATGGTCAGTTTTACATCAAAGTTTTCCAGAAACCATGCGCCGATGATGCGTTTGGGACCCAGCAGCCGCAGCAGCAGCCAGCCGACAACGGTCGGAGGAAGCACCAGTGGGAGTGTCAGGAACACATCCAGCACACCTTTCACAAGTCTGGGCGTTTTCGCAATATAATATGCGGCAAAAATACCCAGAAAGAAGATGATGACGGTACTGATCAGCGCGATTCGTATGGAGTTATAAAGAGGGAACCAATCCAAATTCATTTCCTCCTTTTAAGCACAAACCGGCGGACGGAAAACCGCCCGCTAATTTTAAATTATACCATGATATTGCAGATTATGCAACAGGGGTGAAGCCCACATTCTCGAAAACAGCGTCGGCAGCGTCACCGGTCAGGAACTCCAGGAAGCTGACAGCAGCTTCTTCGTTCTTGGTGATGTTCAGGACAGCTGCGGGATAGATGACTTGGCCGCACATTTCGGCGGTGGCGGTGTCCACGACAGTCAGACCGGCGGAGAAGGCATCAGTCTGGTAGATAATACCGCAGTCAACGGTTGCCTCACTGACCTGGGTGGTGACTTCCTTGACGTTGGAGCCATAGGTGATGCAGCCGGCAGCAGCCAGATCTTCTTCGGACAGATCAAAGAAGGAGAGAATCTTCTGGGTGTACTGTCCCACGGGAACGTCGGAGTTGCCCATAGCCAGCATGATGGAACCCTCGGTCAGACCGGCGATCAGATCGTCATAGGACTCGATACTGGCAGGATTGCCTTCGGGAACTGCCAGCGCGACTTTGTTCTCCAGAATATTGAACCGGGTGCTTTCCAGAACGAAGTCCAGGCCATCGGTGTTGACGGAAGGATCGGCTGTGATGTCCAGCTGGTTCATCTGCTTCTGACCGGCGGAGATGAAGATATCGCAGTCTGCGCCTTCCTGGATCTGGGTTTTCAGAGTGCCGGAGGAGTCGAAGTTGAAGGTCAGGGTCACGTTGGGATGCTCTTCCCTATAGATATTACCCAGCTCTGTCAGAGTCTCCTGCATGGAAGCGGCGGCAAAAACAATCAGTTCCACAGGCTCTTCTTCGATTTGGGCGGGAACTTCCGTTGCGGGAGCGGTCTCTGCGGGAGTATCGGTAATGGGTGCGGGTTCAGTGGGGACGGCGTTTCGGGAGCAGCCGGCAAACAGGGTGAAGGTCAGCAGCATGGCCAGAAGAAGTGTGAAATTCTTTTTCATAATTGATTCCTCCTGTGATTCGGATGAAACCGGTGATCGGGGATCACCGTTTCCTTGGAATACAGAATACACCATTTTGTGAAAAAAGTATGTTGGCACGACAACATAATTATGCTATAATTATAAATATTACAAATGCAAAGCGGTGAAAAGCTATGAATAAACAGCTGGATGTCCTGAAGCGGTGTATTTTGTTCCGGGATTTTTCCGATGAAGCACTGAAAGAATGGATCCTGCCGAACGGAAGGATGCTTGAAGTTGCGAAGGATCACTGCCTGATCCGCTATCAGGAGCAGGTCAATCACTTCGGAGTCGTAGTCTCCGGTAAGATCAATACACTGCACTATTTTGCCGACGGCAGCTACAGCATCATTGACGCCATTGAAACAGCGGAGATCGTGGGTGCGGATCTGGTTTGGACCAGAAGCAGGATATCTCCGTATTATGCCGTTTCGGCGGTTCC
The DNA here is from genome assembly GCA_017620525.1 of Oscillospiraceae bacterium. Classification (GTDB taxonomy): domain Bacteria; phylum Bacillota; class Clostridia; order Oscillospirales; family Oscillospiraceae; genus Faecousia. The sequence goes on from JAGAUY010000045.1 coordinate 36,531, forward strand.
TGCCTCAGTTTTCCTTTTCCCGGTAAGCATGGTGACGCAGCAGGGAACATTGCCCGAAAACTGCAGAATGCAGATCATTACCAAATTCCTGACGCTTGTCTCCCACGATAATATCCGCAAGGATTACCGGCTGGCGACGCTGTCACAAAAGGGACTGCGGGATCGGATTTTGACCTATCTGACCATGCAGGCGGATAAACGCCGCAGCGCAACCTTTCAGATTCCCTTTTCAAGAGAGGAACTGGCATCCTATCTGTGTGTGAACCGGAGTGCTCTGTCCCATGAGCTGAGCATGATGCGCCGGGACGGATTGATCACATTCCGCAAGAATTGCTTCACTCTTCTGTTCCGTGAAAAAGAGAGGTAGCTTTCCTGCCTTTTCTTTGGGATTTGGTTGACAGGGTTTGGTTTTGCAGGTATAGTTATAGTATCTTTTGTATCGTATAAAGGAGGATACATATGGCATCCAAGGTTTATTTTACCAATTTTAGAACTACCTACCGTGAGAATCTGCCCCAAAAGTTGGCCCGGCTGGTCAAGAAGGCCGGTATGCTGGAGGGAATTGATTTTAACAATAAGTTTACTGCCATTAAGATCCATTTTGGCGAACCCGGCAATCTGTCCTATCTGCGTCCCAACTATGCAAAAGTCATCGTGGACCTGATCAAGGGACAGGGCGGCAGAGTATTTCTGACAGACTGCAATACCCTCTATGTTGGCCGTCGCAAGAATGCTCCGGATCATTTGGAGGCAGCCTATGAAAACGGCTACAATCCCTTTACCACCGGCTGCCATGTGATCATTGCAGACGGCCTGAAGGGTACGGATGAAGTCCTGGTTCCCATTGACGGCGAATATGTGAAGGAAGCAAAGATCGGCCGCGCAGTGATGGATGCCGATATCATCATCTCCATGAACCATTTTAAGGGTCATGAATGCACCGGTTTCGGCGGCGCTCTGAAGAATCTGGGTATGGGTTGCGGCTCCCGCGCCGGCAAGATGGAAATGCACAGCGCAGGCAAGCCTACTATCCTGAAGGGCCAGTGCATCGGCTGCGGCGCCTGCGCCAAGATCTGCGCCCACAGTGCGATTACCATTGAGAACAAGAAGGCCTCCATTGACCACAGCAAGTGCGTCGGCTGCGGCCGCTGCATTGGTATCTGTCCTATGGACGCAGCCGTTGCCGCCAATGACGAGTCCAACGACATCCTCAACTGCAAGATCGCTGAGTACGCTCAGGCTGTCATCAAGGGCCGTCCCAATTTCCATATCAGCCTGGTTGTGGACGTCTCTCCCAACTGTGACTGCCACGCAGAAAACGATGTGCCCATCGTTCCCAACGTGGGTATGTTTGCCTCCTTTGACCCTGTTGCACTGGATATGGCCTGCGCCGATGCGGTCAACCGCCAGCCTGTCATTGCCGGTAGTGTTCTGTCCGAGCTGCCCCAGATCCGCAATGACCGCTTCACCGACAGCCATCCTGAGACCAACTGGATGTCCTCTGTGAACCATGCGGAGAAGATCGGTGTTGGCACCAAGGAATACGAACTGATCGAGATCTGATAATTATAAAAAATGGACGCCCGATACGGGCGTCCATTTTTATGTTCGGATCAGGAGAGGGCAGCGATAGCGCTGCGGATGCGCTCTACGGTCCGATCGTAACCCAGGATCTGCATAACGGTGTACAGATCGGGGGAGTTGGTCTTACCGGTAACAGCCACACGGATGAAGGTGGAGACGTCGGCGACGGTGCCCTTGTAGGCGCTGGGATCAGCCTTGTATGCCTTCATGTCGGTGGTGAAGCCCATCTCGGTGGTGATGGATTTGACCTTGTCAAACCAGACTCCGGAGTCATCGGAAATATCGAACTTCTCCAGGAAGCGGTTCAGTGCGTCAATGACGGTTGCCTTCTCAAATTTTTCGTCGAAGACGGGTTTTTCCAGATACTCGTCATAGAAGAAACCCATGTAATCTTTGGCATCTTTCCAGACAGCCAGGTCCTTACGGGGTTTCTTGCCGCCGCGGCCGATGGCCAGGATGGAGGTTGCGTAGGCAGAGTCGGAGGCGAGCTTTTCGCCAAAGTCGGGGTCAAACTCCTTTGCCCACTCGGTTAGCAGCGTATAGACAGTGCCGGCATCCATCTTGGAAATGACATTCTTGGAAACGTCGGTCAGCTTGGCATAGTCAAAGAGGGAACCGGCGGGATTCAGCTTCTTGGGACTGAACTTGAAGTCCTCGGCGGGGGTGTCGGGATTTGCCCGGCGCCAGTCCTCGAAATTGGAGTTCAGGATGGTCATGATGTACTCATATACAGCCTTGACAGGGAAGCCTTCTGCCTTGTAGAAGGTCAGAGCCAGCTCGGGGTCCTTGCGCTTGGAGAGCTTGCGCTTGGAGGTACCGTCCATTTTCATCAGAGGTCCGATATGGACGTACTTGGGCAGCTTGAAACCCAGGGCCTTAAACAGCTGGATGTGGAAGGGCAGGGTGGGCAGCCATTCATCGCCGCGGACCACATGGGTGGTGCGCATCAGGTGATCATCCACTGCGTGGGCGAAGTGGTAGGTGGGAATGCCGTCGGACTTCAGCAGGACATGGTCGATGTTGTTTTCAGTGATGGTCAGCTTGCCCTTGACCAGATCATCAAATTTGAACTGGTTTTCGATGGAGCCGGTGGAGCGGAAACGCAGGACCCAGGGGTTGCCTGCATCCAGCTGAGCCTGGATCTCTTCCATTTCGCGGTCGCGCCACATGGCGTACTGGCCGTAGTAACCGGTGGTCTCCTTGTTGGACTCCTGTTTTTCACGCATAGCAGCCAGCTGCTCCTCGGTGCAGAAGCAGGGATAAGCCATGCCCTGCTCTACCAGCTTCTTTGCGTAGACGTGGTAGATGGCAGCGCGCTGACGCTGACGATAGGGACCGTAGCTGCCTGCGTCGCCGTCGATGGTAGCACCCTCGTCAAACTGGATGCCGTAATGCTTCAATGTGTTGATCAGAACTTCCACAGCACCGGGAACCTCACGCTTGGCATCGGTGTCTTCTACGCGCAGGAACAGGACACCGCCGCTCTGGTGCGCCATGCGTTCGCTGGTCAGACCCTGGACCAGGTTGCCCAGATGGACAAAACCGGTGGGGGAGGGAGCCATACGGGTGATGACAGCGCCTTCAGGAGCGCTGCGCAGAGGGAATTTCTCCTCAAGAGATTCGGGGGTGTCGGTCACATTGGGAAAAAGCAGATCAGCAAGTGCTCTATAATCCATAGTAAATACCTCTATTCCATAATTTCGTATTATATAATATAGCATCTCCGACTGAGCTTGTCAATTTTAACGTTGCGTTTTTGAATACGGTATGGTAAAATACAGGCAATATCTGAAGCGTTAATGCTTCCTAAAGCGAAATGAGGTATATTCATGGAAGAAATCGTTGCCAAGAAGAGAATGCTTTCCGGTATCAAGCCCTCCGGAGATCTGACCCTGGGTTCTTATCTGGGTGCTGTCAAAAACTGGGCTGAGCGTGCCGACCAGTATGAATGCTTCTATTTTATGGCAGACCTGCATGCTATCACTGTCCGTCAGAACCCCGCTGACCTGCGTCGCCGCACCCTGGAGCAGCTGGCTCAGTATATTGCCTGCGGTCTGGACCCCGAGAAGAATACGCTCTTCATCCAGAGCCATGTCCACCAGCACGCAGAGCTTGGCTGGGTCCTGGATTGCTATTCCATGTTCGGCGAACTGAGTCGTATGACCCAGTTTAAGGATAAGTCTGCCAAGAATGCCGATAATATCAATGCCGGTCTCTTTACCTATCCCAGCCTGATGGCCGGTGATATCCTGCTGTATCAGCCTGATCTGGTTCCCGTCGGTGAGGATCAGAAGCAGCATGTGGAGCTGACTCATGTTATTGCCCGCCGTTTTAACGGCATTTACGGTGATGTGTTCAAGATCCCCGAGCCCTTCGTTCCAAAGGTCGGCGCCCGCATCATGAGCCTGACCAATCCCACTGCCAAGATGTCCAAGTCTGAGAACGAGGATACCGGCCGTGTCCTTCTGATGGATGATCCCGCTGTGATTATGAAGCAGTTCAAGCGCGCCATCACCGATTCTGACACCGAGAACTGCGTTCGATATGACAAGGAGAACAAGCCCGGTGTTGCCAACCTGATGACCATTTACTCTGCCGTCACCGGCAAGACCTTTGAGCAGATTGAGAATGAGTTCATTGGCTGCGGCTATGGCAAGTTCAAGCCTGTCGTTGGTGAAGCGGTTGTGGAGCATCTGCGTCCCATCCGGGAGGAGTCCATGCGTCTGATGAAGGATAAGGCATATCTGGAGTCCGTCTACCGCGACGGCGCCCAGAAGGCAAGCTATGTGGCCGAAAAGACCCTGCGCAAGGTCTATAAGAAGGTCGGCTTTGTTGCAAAGTGATCCTGAAGGATGAAATAAATGGCGGATATCAGCTATGAAGATATGAACCCGGAGCTTCGCAGAGAAATTGCCCGGGACAAGGTGAAAAAAACCACTTTTATGCGGATCCTGATTGCTGCGCTGATGATCGGTCTGACGATTTATCTGAAGATGACGGGTCTGGCTGCAGTGATCATGATCGCGGCGGCGGTGTATATCATCGTCAGCATGATTCCAGTCTGGGCGATCGTGAAAAGCAGCCTGAAGGAAGAGGACGAATCACCGGAAGAAGAGTAAAGAAACACCCCATCGCCAGATGGGGTGTTTTTGTGTCCTGCAGTCACAGAAACAGATACAGAGCCAGTGTCAGAATCGCTGTGTTCTGATCTTCGCCGCAGTCTCCGGCCATGAGCAGAAGAAGCAGTACGATCAGAAGATCCCCGGTGTCAAAATCCTTTGGCAGCAGGTTTTTCAGAAATCCCAGCGGTGATTGCTGCTGCGGCGTCGGATGGGAAATTTCAGGTTCCTTGGAAGGCGGTGCTGCCGGGCATTGTTTTGGGGGTGGTGTGTTCTTCCGTTCCTGTACCGTATTGCGGCGGAAGGAACCATCGGACTGTGGAATGTAACGGTTATACATGGCGCATCACCTGCCGAAATTGAGTTGTCCCAGTGCGGAGGATGCCAGATTGGCCAGTTTCGCCGCCCGCATGGCCCGCTCCAGTTTTCGGATCCGCTCTGCGCTCAGGAACGGATCAAGCGCTTTGAGCAGATTCTGCTGATTCCGGTCAATGCCTGTTTGACGGGCGAACTGCATGAGTTTCTGGACGGAAGCCATATCCAGATCACCCGAAGCGGATTCCCGCCGTTGGGGTTCCGCTTTTGAAGGAGGCGCTTCCTGCGGATTGCTCAGGGATTGGGCCATGGACATTATTTGCTGCATCAGATCCGGATTGCCCAAAATGGCCCCCAATTTGTCATCCAGCTGATCCATTATTTACCTCCCAGCTGTTCCAGAAGCATCTTCGCCTGTGGATCTGAAAGCAGCCCCGAGAGGATTTGTTTTGCCTGTTCACAGTTGCCGGATGCTGCCAGATTCATGGCCTGGTTCAGTTCGTCACCGCCGTTATTTTTCAAAAGTGCCAGAAGCTGCTGACCGGCGGGAGTACCTGCAAGGCGTATAGCTTCCTGGATTAAATTTTGATTGGTTTTTTCCTGCATGAGATTGCCTCCTGTCCAAATTACTGCTATAATAATCCCATTACCTGTAATACTATATGCAGAAAAGAACAGTTGGTGAACCAATGAAGATACTTGTTTTATCAGATTCCCATTCCGCTCTGAGCTTTATGCGCCGCTGCATTGATGCGGTGAAGCCGGACTATCTGATTCATCTGGGAGATCATTTTGACGACGGCCAGGCAATGGCGGAAGAATATCCCCGCATTCCGCTTCTGCAGGTGCCCGGTAATTGTGACCGCTACCGCTGCCCGCCTCATCAGCCGGAGATCCTGATCCAGCCGGTGGCAGGGGTGGAGCTTTACATGACTCATGGCCATAAGCACCGGGTCAAGCACGACATCGGCAAGCTCCTGCACGACGCCAGGGCCAGCAAAGCATCTGCGGTGCTTTACGGTCATACGCACATCCCAAATTGTTATCAGGATATTGATGGCCTGTGGATCCTGAATCCCGGTTCCTGCGGCTATTTTGGCGGCAGCGCCGGATTAATTGAGATCATGGACAGAAAAATCATCGGATGCCGGCTTCTGCGGCAGGAAGATTTGGAGGACTTTGCATGATTCTGACTGTTGACATTGGAAATTCCAATATTGTCCTTGGCGGTGTGGAAGAGGATCGGATCCTCTTTGAGGCCCGTCTGCGTACCGACGCCACCAAGACTTCAGATGAGTACTGCATCGATCTGAAGATGATCCTGGATGTCTACCATATGAGTCCGCAGGACATTGAAGGCTCCATCATTGCCTCCGTTGTGCCCCAGGTACTCAATTCCATGCAGACTGCGATCCGCAAGATCTCTGACAGGAGCATTCTTGTGGTTGGTCCCGGCTTGAAAACCGGCCTGAATATTCAGATTGAGAATCCCCGCCAGACCGGTGCGGATCTGGTGGTCGGCTGCGTTGCTGCCCTGCGACAGCACAAAGCGCCTCTGATTGTCATCGATATGGGTACCGCCACTACCATGATCGTGCTGGACAAAAACGGCGCTCTGGTTGGCGGCAGCATCAGTCCCGGTGTGAAAATCTCCATGGATGCTCTGACGGAGCGGACGGCATTGCTGCCGGGCCTTCAACTGGATCAACCCAGGAAGGCCATTGGCCGCAATACCATTGACTGTATGCGCAGCGGCATCATGATGGGCGCAGCCTGCATGATCGACGGTATGATCGAGCGCATGGAAGCAGAGCTGGGATACAGGACGACTGTTGTTGCCACCGGCGGTATTGCCCGTTTTGTGCTGCCTATGTGCCGCCGGGAGATCATCTATGACAAGGACCTTCTGATCAAGGGACTTGCTGCCCTCTACAGGGACAACCGACGCTCCTGATCACATGGTTGCCATGAATACCAGAGCGGTTACGCTGCCCATGCCAGTGGCCACAGTCAGCATAATATCGATGACCTTGTTCACATAGTAGGAGGGCTCTGCTGCATTGGGGTAGGGGCGACGGTAAATACGGATGTTCGGATTATGAGTTCTGTGCTTTTTAGCTGCGGTTTTCATAGTTGTTACCTCCTTTGTTTTCTGTAAGGACAGTATACAAATGTTTGGGTACAAAAAACCGGACTGTATGAATATAAATCCTTTGTTAAGGTTTTCTGCCGATGCTTGCATCCGGCGCCGAAATATGATATGATATGAAAAATTTCATGTCCGGAGGTGGATTATGAGTAATTCCGGAGATTCCGCGGAAAAGCGGAACAAACTGAGTGAAAAAATGGGTCCCGGTATGCAGAAAGTCTGTGGGTTTTTTCAGAAGATCGGACATATTATCTATCTGATTGGTCTTTGGATTTACAGACTCAGAAGATTTCTGCTGGCGATTCCTGTACTGATTGCTGCGTTCAGAATCGCGGGAATGAATATGGAACTGCTGCCGGAGATGGTTGGACTGAATCTGCAGTCCTCCGGCGAATTTGCCCAGATGGTCACCCGGGAATATGCGGTTTATGGCCCGCTGGGTGTTACGGTTCTTTGCCTTCTGTTGATGTTCTTCTCCAGAAAGGTCATGTATCCCTGGCTGATCAGTGTGTTTACGCTGGTTCTGCCGCTACTGATCTATCTGACCAATATCTACCCGTCTTGATAATTGAAAACCTCCGGTTTTGCAGGAACAAAACCGGAGGTTTTTTCATAGAATGATTCAGGCGCTTATTTTTTGCGTTGTGCAAAATGCCTAAAGACACAGGGGATATATCTACAGTTTATTTCCAGGTTGTTCAAAAAAACTTCACCAATCCCCAAGTAGGTGTGGTATAATTCAGGTACACAACAGGTGAGGTGGAGAAAGCCGATGCCGTGGAAAGATCTGCGGATAACCCGACGGCGGACTCGTGACAGACCTTATCTTCATACGGTTTATCCACACCTTGCAGCGGTCATTTTCCGACCGCTGCTTCTCGTTTTTATGTGCGAAAAAACCCGCCCGGAAAGGGCGGGTTTTCGCTGTTATGGGTTTTCCAGATCCCGTACCTTCGTGTTTCGGCCGAAGTAGGCGAAAATATAAGAAATAAAGGACCAGGTCAGAAACGCCGTATCGATCAGCGCGATGGTATTGATGACCGGAACACTCAGGTTTGGCATCAGTACCAGCAGGATTAGGCTGATGAAAAGAATGGTGGTACATACTTTACCTGCAATCAGTGCACCGGGAAGCATTTTGCCTTTGCGCAGATTGATCAGACCTGCAATGCCCTGGAACAATTCCTTGACCACGAACAGCACCAGAACGAAACGGAGTACCGGATATTTAATGGACAGGCACAGGGTCAGCGTAAACTGGGTGGCCTTGTCGGCAATTGGATCGAGAATTTTGCCCAGTGTTGAGATCATATTGAAGTGCCGTGCAATCTTGCCGTCGATCATGTCTGTCAGACAGGATACAGCCAGGATGGCAGCGGCAAGGAAATAATCGTAGAGGTCTTTGGCATTGAGATAGATAACGATGTAGATTGGGATCAGCACCAGCCGAAACATACTCAGGATATTGGGGATTGTAAAAACATCTTTTTTCCAGTCATTAATGAACATGGATGATTCCTCCGTGGGAGATACGCATATTGTAGAATTTAATTATGATATATTATAGGCAATTATTTACGTTGAATCAAGTGGCTGTGCCCGCGCTGGGGAAAAATTAATAAATTGGCAATATTTATCCACCGGGAATCTGACGCACCGTACCCTGACCAAGATTTGCAGCCAGAGGGAAATGAAGGGCCAGATGCTTCCAGGTGATCTTATCCAGTTCACCCGTCATGGGAAGCGCGCTCAGAGCCTGGAAAGAGGCAATGGAGTCGCTGGTTACTGCATCAAGGATGCCCGACTGAGATGGCGCAGACACACTGCTGTAACGCTGTGAAAGCACCAGAAGCAGCGCCTGAGCCACATACAGATAGGGACTGGATGTGCCCTTGCGCAGTACCTGGCCGGGATTGAGGATGACATCCACCGGCTGGGCTTCAATCTGCTCAATCACTGCAGGCTCATAGGCTGCGGTGATGGCTTCCCAGGTCATCTGATCGACGATTCCGGTGACGCTCAGTCCGTGATTTCTCTGAAAGGCGGTGACTGCGGCCATAGTCTGAGGGCCGTAGATTCCATCTGGAATGACACGCATATACCTTCCGTCATTTTCGCCCAGAACCCGGAGCATGGTTTGCAGACTCCGGATCGGCTGTCCAACAAAAGACTCTCCCGGCCTCATCTCACTACCTCCTGTCTGACGGGATCCTGGCTGCCCACGCGCAGATCTTTCCCCGGAAATTGGGTCATGGTGGTTGTTTGGGAATAACGGTTCCTGGGTGCGCCCTGAGCGTTTGAGGATGAAGATTGGGGGAATGTTTCCCGGCTGCGCAGCGTGGTGTTTTCAATTCCGGAGAATTGATCATAGATCTCATCCCAGGTATCCTCGTCAACCTCTCCGGTTTCCGGCAGGCCGAACCAGCGCTGGGCAGCCAGCACCGCCTCCCGGGTCCTGGGACCAAAGATTCCGTCTGCATTGATCTGCGGAACTTGGGGAATATAAGCTGACAATACAGAAAGCATATACAGCAGATGTCGGACTTTGTCGCCGGTATCTCCCTGCCGCAGCGAATTGGGATAGGACCAGTTGACAGAGTAAAACTGCTGCCCCTGGCTTCGCAGTTCAGACAGTGCGGTAACTGCGGTGTACAGCCGGACAAGAGCATACCAGGTGGCTTTGCCAACAATTCCATCCGGTGTCAGATCGAAGACTTCCTGGAATTTCCGGACGGAAGCTTCAGTCCGGCTTCCGAAGATCCCGTCCACAGCGGCGAGTTTCGGTATTGCCGGATAATTCTGTGCAATTCGGTTCAGCTCAACCTGAATGATCACAACATTCGGCCCGGTGCTGCCCCTGCGCAGCGGCGTTCCGGGATAGGAGGATGTGTTGCCCCGAATCGGCGCATTGCTGACGATCTCCACATTACCGTAATAACTTCTCAGGATCTGTGTGGAATTGTAGCCTTGCAGTGCCAGGTTCTGACTGCCCCACTGACTCAGACCTTCGCACGTTACGGTGGTGCCGTTGCAGAATTTTGCGGCCAGGGGCTCCACAAAGTTTGGCCTGCGCAGGTAGTCATTGAACAATTCATCCACGATCCGGGCAACATTGTCAAAAAAGCTGCGCCCGTTTACAAAATACTGATCGTAGGCAGTGGAGCTGGTAATGTCAAAATCGTATCCTCTGCTGCGGTAGAATTCCGTATAGATTCTGTTCAGCGCAAAAGACACGATGGCAAGGACATTGGCGCGGATGGCGCTGTCCTCCCAGGTGGGGTAGATTTCGCTGGAAGCCACGTTTTTGACGTAATCTGAAAAGGATACGGTTACATTTGCAGCGGAAGCGGTGGGAGGTCCCAGATGGACGGTGATCCGTTGGGGAACAAAGGGAATGACGGTTGGCATAAACTCCCTCCCTTACAGATTCTGGGCAGGAGTTACAAAAATTTCCCGCCTGTCCCACTGATCCGGAAGTTCCGATAAGGGGATCATCTCCAGATTCTGATCAGTTGTTGTCCCCGGAAAAACCTGCAGGTCTTCATTTTCAATCTGCTCATAGCCTTTCAGCCGGGCATATAGATTGACCCGGGTAAAGGGGATTTGCCCGGTATCGGGAGTTTGCCCGGCGGCTTTATCCGGAACGGGAATCTCGATGGGATCGATCCGGCCGCTGCGGTTTGTAATGCGCATCGCAATGGCTGTGCCGTCGGTGGCGGTCACGCTGACGGCTACATCAGCCAGCGGGATCTGTGCGAAGCTGGTATAGGCATGGACCTGTATGTATCCTGTTGATGACAGAATGATCACTCCTTTCCTGACTGGATTATTGTATGCGGCAGGGGCCGTCCCGGTGCGGAAGGCCCCGTGATAATTTACAGAAATGACTGCATCTGACGGATATTTGCTGTTTCGCAGTCAAGAAGTTTCTGCGACAGGGTGGAGACTTGTCCATCCTGCTGTGCCCACTGGTGGATGTTTTTCAGTCCTTTGACCATGCCTCTGGTGTTGCCCTGGATCATCATATCCGCGATCTTGGAGTCTGCATTCCCATAGGCGAGCTTTGCCCGTGTCATCATTTCAGACATGAACCGGACGCTGGGGTCCAGTTCGGGCACATCCCATCCCCGCTGGGAAGCGATGGCATGGGCCTCCGATTCAATCATGTCGTATTCCTGAAGCTGAGATTCCAGCGCCTTGCGCAGTCCGGGTCGCATGGAAGTATCCAGTACGCTGCGGATCCCGATCTGGCCCATCTGTGTTGTTTTTAGAATCGAGGAGAGGATCTCCTTGTTGGTTTTCATTTTTATCACCCTTTACAGGATGTCCGCCGTCACAGAGAATTATGCGTTCCGAAACGGAAGAAACCAGCATACAATACACAGATGGAAAGGATTGTGATGACTATGTGTGCAATAGCCGGTATGATCGGTCTGAATGCAAATGAAAATGCTGCGGATAAAATGCTCAAAACGATGACACGCCGAGGCCCGGACGCTGACGGCGTGTTCACCGGCGAAGGGTGTACCTTACTACATGCCCGCCTGGCGATCATAGATCCTGAGGGCGGAAAGCAGCCAATGGCGCTTGACTTCCGGGACGAGACCTATGTGCTGGTCTATAATGGGGAACTGTATAATACGGACGAGATCCGCCGTGAATTACTCCGGAATGGCCATGAATTTTCCGGTCACTCAGATACGGAGGTCCTGCTTCATGCCTATGGCCAGTGGGGAGAAGCCTGTCTGGAGCGGCTGAACGGCATATTTGCCTTCGCGGTCTGGGAGAAAAAGAGAAAGAGACTGTTCCTGGCAAGGGACAGGATTGGTGTAAAGCCTTTGTTCTATAAAGAGCATGGCACCGGATTTCTCTTCGCGTCAGAAATCAAGACCATTCTGACCTATCCAACGGTGAGAGCTGAGCTGGATGAAGAAGGCGCCGCGGAAATCCTGATGCTGGGGCCGGGAAGAACTCCCGGATGTGGCGTTTTCCGGGGAATTTTTGAAATCGAACCGGGATGCTGCGGTTTCTATGAAAACGGCTGTCTGAGGATACGAAGGTACTGGCAGCTACGGGACCGGGAACATACGCAATCGTTTGAGGAAACATCGGAATATGTCCGGTATCTGGTGGAGGACTCCATCAGACACCAGATGGTATCCGATGTACCGGTTGGTACATTTCTCTCGGGAGGACTTGATTCCAGTCTGATCACATCAGTCTGTGCCGCGGAAATGCGCCAAAGGGGGGAGGTGCTTCATACCTTTTCGGTTGACTATGTGGACCATGAAAAATACTTCCGTCCCGGTAAATTTCAACCGGCGTCCGACGGCAGCTACATCCGCCTGATGCACGATGCGCTCCAAACTAACCACCACTGGACCGTTTTAGGGCCTGAGGAACTCCTTTCCGTTCTGGAAGATTCCACCCTTGCACGGGATCTTCCGGGGATGGCAGACGTGGATTTTTCGCTGCTGGCATTTTGCGCCCGGATTCGAAAGGATGTAAAGGTGGCGCTGTCTGGGGAATGTGCGGATGAGATCTTCGGCGGATACCCCTGGTACCGGGACCCGGAAGTCCGGGCGGTGGATGGATTTCCTTGGGCTCAGAACACCAGCTTCCGGGCAGCAATGATGAATCCTGCTCTGGCGAAGCGGATTGACGGACCATCTTATGTCCGTGAGCGCTATCTGCAGACCTGCCGTGAAAGCGATATTCTCCCGGGAACATCGCCGCAGGAACGCAGGATGAAAGAAATGGTCAACCTGAATTTCCGCTGGTTTATGCAGACGTTGCTCGACAGAAAAGACCGGATGAGTATGTATTCCGGTCTGGAAGTCAGAGTGCCGTTCTGTGATTACAGGATTGCAGAGTATTTGTATTCGGTTCCCTGGGAATATAAGGATTACCAGAACCAGGAGAAGGGATTGCTTCGCCATGCCATGCGCGGGTGGCTTCCGCAGGAAGTGCTGATGCGGAAAAAGAGTCCCTACCCCAAGACCTTTGACCCGCGCTATACTGTCATGGTGCGTGAAAGACTGATGAATCTGCTCAATGAAGAATCGCCGTTGTTCCACATGGTATCCAGGAAGTCCGCTGTGAAGATTCTGGATGGAGAACAGACATGGCCCTGGTACGGTCAGCTGATGAGGGCCCCTCAGACAATCGCTTATCTGCTGCAGATCGATTTCTGGCTGAAGCATTATCAGGTGTTATTCACGTTCTAATGAAAAGAAGATTGACGTGCAGCGGTGTTTGTGCTAAAATGATATGGTCGAAATAGATAAAAAGATGAGATGCATCATTTGAAATGGGATGTTGTTTTTGTTGATAATGCACATTCCGATCTGTTTGAATGTTGCCATAAAGAAACAGGAGGTTCCGTATGCGGAAGACAAAAGTGATTTGCACCATCGGCCCTGCCAGCGAAAATGAAGAAACACTGATCAGGATGATCGAAGCCGGCATGAACGTGGCTCGCCTGAACTTTTCTCATGGTACCCATGAGGAACATAAACGCAAGATCGATCTGATCTGCGCTGCTCGCGAAAAGACTGGCGAACCCATTGCCATCATTTTGGATACCAAAGGCCCCGAATACCGGATTCGTACCTTTGAAAATGGAAAGATTACCCTTTCCGATGGTGACTTGTTCACTTTTACCACAGAGGAAGTGGAAGGCAATCAGCAGAGAGTATCGGTCAATTACAAGGGTCTTGTAAATGATCTGAGTGTTGGAGACCGGATCACCGTCAACAATGGTATGGTGGTATTTGAGGTCCGGGAGCTGAAGGAGAAAGATGTCATCTGCGAGGTGGTCACTGGCGGTATTCTGAGCAATAAGAAGAGCATGAGCTTCCCCAATAAGGTCATGTCCGGTCCCTATCTTTCCGAGCAGGATAAGGCTGACCTGCTGTTCGGCATCGAAAACGGTGTTGACTTTGTGGCCGCTTCCTTTGTTTCCACCAAGCAGGATGCCCAGGATCTGCGTGATTTCCTGGACGCCCATGGCGGCAATGATATCGAAATCATTGCAAAGATCGAAAACCGCTCCGGTGTTGACAATGTTGAAGAGATCTGCTCTGTCTGTGAAGGTGTTATGATCGCCCGCGGCGATCTGGGCGTCGAGATCCCTTATGTTGAGGTTCCTGCTGTCCAGAAAGAACTGACTCGCAAGTGCCGTATGATGGGCAAGCGCGTCATCACGGCGACTGAAATGCTGGAGAGTATGATCCAGAATCCCAGACCCACCCGTGCGGAGATCTCTGATGTGGCCAATGCTGTCTATGACGGTACATCCTGCGTGATGCTGTCCGGCGAGTCTGCTGCCGGTAAGTATCCCGTGGAGGCAGTCAAGGCAATGGCCCAGATCGCGGAGTATACCGAGCAGCATAATGACTATAAACACCGCTTCCTGGCTACCGAGTACATCGGCAAGAACAATCTGGACTGCCTGTCCCACGCGGTTTGTTCCATGGCGATGGATGTCAATGCCAAGGGTATCGTGGTCTGCTCTGTATCCGGCAAGACTGCCATGATGGTCAGCCGCTTCCGTACGCCTGTAAATATTATTGGTATGACCACCAATCTGAAGATCTGGCGCCGTCTGTCCATGAGCTGGGGTGTTACTCCCGTTCTGACTGAGGAATTCCCCACCATGGATGTCATGTTCTACTACGCGCTCAACAGCGCCAAGAAGGTACTGAATCTGCAGCCCGGCGACAATGTGGTTCTGACCGGCGGTCCCATCAACGGCAGGTCCGGCAATACCAACACGATAAAAATCGAACAGGTATAACAAAAGTCACCGCTGTTCTGTACTTTCGTGCAGGACAGCAGTGTTTTTATACGAAGGCAAAAGAAAAAATTTGGCAATTTTACTATATGAAATTCTTCTGGTTTAGTGCTATAATTACTATATAGTAGGGTGTTTATGGTACTTTTACGGAGGGATTTTGAATGTTTGAGATTGGTGAATGGGTGCTGTACGGTATTCACGGTGTATGCCGTGTGGCGGGTACGGAGAAGCAGCTGGTCAATCGGAAGCGTACGGAATTTCTGGTTCTGGAGCCGATGACGCAGAACGAATCCCGCTATTTCCTGCCTACCGGAAATCCAACGGCAATGGCGAAACTGAGACGTGTCCTGTCGGCTGAGGATATGAAGGCTCTGCTGACTTCGGAGGAGATCCGGGAGGATGCCTGGATCCAGGATGAGAATCATCGCAAGCAGGTATACCGGGATCTGATCAATGGCGGAGACCGGACTGCTTTGCTGAAGATGGTGTGTTCTCTTTACCGCTATCGGGATGCACAGGTGGCATCTGGAAAGAAATTCCATCAGTGTGATGATAATTTCCTCCGGGATGCTGAGAAACTGCTGGCATCCGAGATTGCGCTGGTTCTGGAAATGCCACCGGAGGAAGCCAAAGTGTACTTACGCGAACAGTTGAAATAATAAAAACCACACCCTTATGGGTGTGGTTTTTGATGTCTATACCTCTTCGCAGGAAATAACTTCCTTGAACCGGACAAATTCGCTGTAAGTCAGGCCACGCTGGGAAGTTTCGATCTCGCCTACCTGATTGTCATAGGGATCAGCACGCCAATACTCCTTGGGAATGGTGAAATTGCCCTGAAGATCAGAGTTAGCGACCATTCGGTAAGGATCAAGATTGCCGAAATAGAATTTACGGCGAGCTTCATTTCCGATCCGCGCTGCGCTGATGCCATAGGAGGTATCGGCATAGAGCCAGCCATGGGGCGCTACATAGAAACAAACCCAGTCGTGGGCGCCGCAGAAGGTGGGCTCGGCGGTCAGTCCGCTCTGCCAGTGAGCGGGAATGCCTGCGCAGCGGCAAAGTGTCAGAAACAGCATGGAAAAAACTCCGCAGTCGCCTGTGAAATTCCT
Organism: Oscillospiraceae bacterium; assembly: GCA_017620525.1. GTDB lineage: Bacteria > Bacillota > Clostridia > Oscillospirales > Oscillospiraceae > Faecousia. The sequence goes on from JAGAUY010000045.1 coordinate 52,608, forward strand.
GGCGCAGTTTTCTGGGATGCTCTCCATGACAAAGTAAGCGGGCATGAAGGTGTAGTTCATGTTCAACGTAATGAAATCATAGAAGGCTCTTGCCTTTTCCATCGGATCGGTCAGTCCTGCTGTCAGTTCGGCAGTCAGTTCCCTGATGAAGGGACTGAATACCACATGGGGCTGGATCTCACCGGTGAGGAAATCAGGCTGCTCAACATCGCCCTTCATGGACTCGGTGTCGTGGTATTTTGCGGTGTGCAGATAGGAATAGACCACTTCGAACTCGGGGTTTTCAACAAAATTTCCTTCCCAGCAGATGGTTCTCTGCGGAGCATCTGCAGGAGCGATCTGCCCGTTATGAGAGATCTTCTCGAAACGGATGTCGCTCTGCTGCTCGCACTCAGCAGGGATCGGAAGATGGGCACGAAGGTACATACCGGGTGTGAAGATATCGTCTTTGACACGCATGGTTGCGCGGATGCGGATCCTGTTGGTAACGCAGCCGCGCTCTTTCATCTTTCCGGCGACGCTGTCAAGTACAGAATCGTTGCGGGATCCTTTGATCGCAGCTTCTGCGCCCGGAATATGGATGCAGGCACGATCGGCAAAGCCGGGAACAGCCTTGCACATGCTGGAAAAGAAACGGCCGAAGTATCGTTTCTCGCCGTGATGATAGATCCAGTAGATGCGGCGCATGTCTGCGTCCCGTTCAAATTCCTCCTCGGAATAGTCGGGGATGTATTCGCGAATAATTGCCAGAGCTTCTTCCTTGGTGTAGGGATATTCCTCCGGCAGCCGCTTGATCATCTCCCGCTGCGCGGTCAGGCAGCAGCGCAGTGCCTTTGGAAGGTTATTTTCCTGAAGTCTCAAATCGATCAGGCGAGTGGCGCCCTCAAAATCGCCCCACAGCTTCAGACGCTGGATGTCCTCAGGAAGACCGGTGTTCAGATATTGCAGAGTATCATTTATATTCATAACGAAAACTCCTTTGAAGAAAAACGCTCCCGCCCGCGGGGGCGAGAGCGTTGATTTGTGTCTTTACTTGACAAAGATTTGCAGGAGAGCGCCCATGCCCAGACCCAGGAAGTTGCCGATTGCAGCGCCCAGAACACCCATCAGGACGCCGATGCCGGCGAAGCTGGGATCATAGGCGGTAGCAACGATGGGAGCAGATGCACTGCCACCGATATTTGCCAGAGAAGCGGTGGACACCATGCACAGATCCCACTTGAAGATCTTGGACAGGATGAAATAGGTGATGACATGGATCACCAGGATGAACAGGCCGTAGACGACCCACATGGGAGCGGAGACCAGATCCACCAGGGTGGCGCGGGATGCCAGCAGAGAGACAACAGCATACAGATAGATGCTGGACAACTCAGCGGTTGCAGGCAGCTTGCCCAGAGGAGTCATGGCACAGACCAGACCCAGAACAGAAACAAATACAGTGGTGCAGGTAGCAGGGCCGAACATATCCAGGTCGATGGCGCACAGACCGTCGTTCATAACACCGCCTACCCACTGAGACAGGGCGGAGACGATCAGAGACAGACCGATGATGAACACCCAGTCAGCGGAGGTTGCCTTCTTCTGCTCATCAGCAACCTGCTTGTTGGCAATCGCAGCAACCTCATCCAGTTTGGAGGTATCAGCATTGCAGATCTTATTCCACTTGGGAGCGATTCTGACAGCCATCAGCAGCAGAGCAATCCACAGGGAGTAGCAGACCGTATCCAGAGCCAGAGCGCAGCCGTAAGCGCCTGCGTCGACAGGCAAGGCTTCTGCAACAGCAGCCATGTTTGCGGAGCCGCCGACCCAGGATGCATACAGAGCAGCAACAGCAGCCCAGGAAGTCTCAGCGCCGCCCATGGACTCAGCAAAGATGGGGAAGCCGATGAAAGTGCCCAGAGCCAGAGTGATGGAACCACCCAGGAAAATGGCGATCATACGGGGGCCGAGCTTGGCGAGCTTGCGGAAGTCGCAGCGCAGCAGCATGACGAAGATCATGGCATACAGCAGATTGTTCTTCAAGCCGCTGTATGCAGGTTTGGTAGCCTCCATATCGAACAGGCCCACAGTGCAGAAGATCATGTTCAGAACATAGATCCATACCAGAGGGGGAATCAGATTGAAGATCTTCCACTTGGTGTACTTTTCCATAGCCAGCAGGCCGCCGGCCAGGAACATCAGAAAAGCAATGTAAGTAAAGCCGTTGGTAATCATTAGTTTTTCTCCTTCTTCTTATGTTTTGTGCCCGAGGGATGGGAAAAATATAGTCATGCAGTATCTCTGGCAATATGCTGTATGAAACGAATCCCGGGAATCCTTCGGGTAAATGTTTCAAAACCGTCAGTCGATATAAACCAGACGGCCGGGTTCAATGCCCTTGATACCCAGGCCGGGTTCGTCGGAAACGGTAATGATCTTTTCGTTGAACACAGCACCGCCGATGATGGGATCCTCGCTGCACAGCACGGGACCGTCCAGGTCGACCTTGGTGATGATGTTCTTGGCGCAGGCCAGATGGACCGCTGCATTGACAGCAATCTTTGCCTCCAGCATGCAGCCGATCATGCACTCAACACCGAAGACTTCCGCAGCGGAAGCAATTTTCAGGGCGTTGTACAGACCGCCGCACTTCATCAGCTTGATGTTGATCAGATCTGCGGCGCCCATCTTCATGATGGTCATGGCATCCTCAGGGGAGAATACGCTTTCGTCCGCCAGAACGGGAACGTAGCTGCGTTCGGTGACGTACTTCAGACCCTCGAAATCCCGTGCGGCAACAGGCTGCTCAACCAGCTCAATGTCCAGACCCTGATCCTGCATGGAGTTCAGGATCTTAACGGCCTGCTTGGGAGTCCAGGCCTGGTTGGCATCAATACGGATGGTGATATCCTTGCCGACGGCATTGCGCACAGCGCTCAGACGGGCGACATCCAGCTCAGGGCTGACGCCGACCTTCATTTTCAGACAGTTGTAGCCGCGGTCCAGTGCTTCCAGAGCGTCCTTGACCATGATCTCGGGATCATTGACGGAGATGGTCAGGTCGGTGATGATCTGCTTCTTGGAGCCGCCCATCAGCTTGTGAACAGGAATGTTATACAGTTGGCCATACAGATCCCACAGAGCCATATCCACAGCAGCCTTGGCACTGGAATTGTGGACAATGCATTTCTGAACGGTCTGGCACAGGGTCTCAAACTCATCGATATCTCGGCCAACAATGTTTTTGGCAATATGATCCTGGATCGCGCCGATAATAGCACCGGTGGTATCGCCGGTGATTACGCCGGTGGGGGGTGCTTCGCCGTAGCCGACTGCGCCGGTATCGGTGTGAATCTCAACGATCACATCCTCAACGCTGTTGACGGTGCGAAGAGCGGTCTTAAAGGGATGTCGCAGGGGCACGGAAATGCGGCCGATGCGTACTTCAGTAATCTTCATAGTGAGTACCTTCTTTCGGGATTATTTTGCAAGCTCGTACATGGCCGCGGCAATGATCTGAGCGTTCTTCATCAAATTGTCGATTTCGATGTATTCATCAGGTTTGTGTTCCCGGACTTCATCACCGGGGAAGATGGGACCGAATGCCAGCAGATTTGGAATGCTCTTGGCATAGGTGCCACCGCCGATGGACTTGGGTTCGCCTTCGAGGCCTGTCTGCTGCCGGTACACCTTCATCAGGGAAGTGACCAGCTGGGAATCGGCGGGGATATAGAGTTTTGCCTTGTGAACTTCGCTGTCCATAGTGAAGCCAGCCTCGGCAAACTGCGCGTTGAATCGGGGGCCGCAGTCTTCATATCTAAACGTCACGGGATATCGGTAGTTGATCTTCATGGAGAATTTCTCCGCATCACCTTCAATGGTGCCCCAGTTGAGGGTCAGCTCACCGGAGACATCGTCGTGCAGGTAAATTCCGGCGGACTTGCCGTCGGTCTCCATGCCGAGCTTTCCGGCGAGAAAATGCACCGCATCAGCAAGTTCGGAAGACAGCGGCAGTGCGTCCATGGCAGTGATCAGCCGGCCAATGGCATTTTCACCGAGACCAGGGGTGGAACCATGGGCGCTGACACCGAAAGACTCAGCCTTGAAACCGTCAGGAGTTTTGCTGAATTTCATGGAAGGTGCATAGAGCTTGCTCAGCCGGTCAGCCAGTTTCTCATCGCAAACAAAACGGGCGCAGGCATAGGATGGAACCACATTGGGAGCGGAGCCGCCTTTGATGTCCACCAGTTTCACAGGACCATCCTGACGGTAAGTCCTGGAGAATGTGACATTGATAATGCCTTTTTCGCCGTTGATTACAGGGTATTCGCCGTCGGGAGTGAAACCCATAACGGGAGTTTCGCCGCCGTTTTTCAGATAATACTTGACATCGGCAGAACCGGTCTCTTCGTTGCATCCCAGCAGAACGCGGATTCTGCGTTTGATGGGAAGTTCACAATCACGGATAGCAGCCAGGGCATAGAGCGCGGCAATAGAGGGACCTTTGTCATCCACCGTACCGCGTCCCCAGATCTTACCGTCGCTGATCTCAGCGCCGTAGGGATCAACAGTCCAGCCGTCGCCTGCGGGGACGACATCAAGGTGGCCCAGGACGGCTACCATTTCTTCGCCATCTCCGTATTCACACCAACCCATGTGTCCGTCCACGTTGGTAACGGAAAAACCAAGCGCTTTCGCAGTTTCCAAAGCGTGATCCAGGCTGCGCCGTACGTCTACACCGTAAGGTGCATCCGGCTCGGCAGGTCTCTGGACACTGGGGATCCGCAGGTTTTCGCACAGTGCCCCGATCAGGGCGTCTTTTTGCAGGAGAACAGCTTCGTTCAGGTTCATTGGAATCCTCCGGAAAGTAAAATTTGTGTCTATTATACGAAAACAACTGTTTTTTGTCAATAGATTACAAAGAGAAAATGAACATATTTACTGAAAATAATGCAAAAATGGCCCAAAGTTCCGGAGAACTTCAGGCCAAAATGAATTTTTGTTTGCAGGTTATTGCAAAATTAAGAATCGTGCATCAAAGTGCATTTTGCATTGCGTACAGCTTCTTCGCTGGTTTGCTGGATGTGCCATTCATCCAGCCCCGGAAGTCCCATTGGAACGTCCTTGCGGCGAAACAGCATTCTGCTTTCAATCTCAATCTTTCCACTCATATGAAATGCCCGGGCTTCGGGAAGTTCCCTGCGAATAGCCGCAATCACAGCGGCCTTAACACCGGCACCGATGAGAACTTCGGGACCGTGGAATTCGTCTCTCAGATGCAGAAGATCCCCGATGGTATCGATACCGCCCATACAATTTGCGGCGGCGCCGCTGGTGAGGACGGTGTCAATTCCGAGTGCACCGGCGCTGAGGTAGGTCCGCAGCGGATCACGGGATACGTCGATGCATCGGTGCAGCGTCAGAGGAGAACCGGCAGCAGCGTCGATCAAAGAGAGCATGGATTCCTGATCGAGATCTCCGCCGGCAGTCAGGCAGCCGATTACAAATCCGTCGGAGCCTGCGGCTTTCAGTACGCGGATCTGATGTGCCATCAGCCGGATTTCTTCCCGGTCATACAGAAAATCACCGGCACGGGGCCGCATCAGGCAGCGGATGGCAATGCTGCTTTCCCCACGGATCTGCAGCAGCAATTCGGTATATGGCGTCAGACCGCCCACGGCCAGTGCACTGCAAAGTTCCAGCCGGTCCGCTCCGCCGCGGATGGCGGCTCTGGCAGAGGCGAGGGAATCGACACATACTTCCAGTAATCGGCTCATGGTATTCCTCCTTATTCCTGCAGCAGGTCAAATAGTTCTTCCGGAGTATCCGCAATCGCAGCAGCGCCGGCGTTTTTCATATCGCACCTGTTTCCGTAACCCCATGAGACGCCAATGGTCTCAATACCGTGGGTCTTGGCGCCGATAACATCGAATGCAGTATCGCCGACCATAACAGCTTCACTGACATCCGCGCACTGTCCGAGCAGATAAGCGATGACCTCGGATTTATTGCCTCTGGATTCATCCAGCGCAGCGCCGCATATCAGGTCAAAATACTGACTCAGGCCGAAGTTATCCAGTACGCGGATGGCCATGACCTCCGGCTTGGAGGTGGCAACATAGAGCCGATGCCCGGCATCTTTCAGTCTGCGCAGCAGTTCAGCAATGCCGGGGTAGGGGAAATTCTCGTGGATTCCCTTCGTGGTATAGTAGCTGCGGAATACTTCAATGCCTTCTGCGGTATCTTCCTCCCGCATGCCGAATTTCATAAAAGTATCCCGCAGGGGAGGTCCGACAAATACACGCATGGTCTCGCGGTCCGGTACCGGCAGGCCGAAATGCTCCAGAGCCAGTGCAGCGCTGTTCATGATACCTTCGCCGGAATCGGTCAGAGTGCCGTCCAGATCAAATAGAATTGCCTTTTTCGTCATGGTATCGTCCTTTCTTGTTTTTGTCCATGATATCACAGAAGCAATCCATCCTCAAGGAAAAAATGGCCGGTACCTCCGAAGAGGTACCGGGAAGGAAGAATCTTACTTGATGGGTTCAAAATCTGCGGCGCCATGCTTGCACAGGGGGCAGATGATATCTTCGGGCAGGGGATCGCCTTCGTAGACCCAGCCGCAGATCTTGCAGACATAGCCCTTCTTGCCCTCAGTCTGGGGCTTGGGTTTGACGTTCTTGTGGTAGTAGCTGTAGGTCATGGATTCCTGCTTGCCCATGACTCTTGCCTCGGCGACGGAGCAGATGAACATACCGTGGGTGCCCAGATCCATATAGTCCTCAACCTTCAGACTCATGAAGGAGTTGATGTAGCGGGGCAGGAAGCGCAGGCCGTTGTCGCTGCGCAGCTCATCGATGCCGCTGAACTTATCTGCGTTGCGGCCGCTCTGGAAGCCGAATTTCTGGAAGACGGAGAAGGGAGCGGAGGTATCCAGACAGTTGACATTCATGATACCGGTCTGCTTGATGACGTGGTGGGAATAGTTCTGCTTGTTGATGCACACTGCGATGCGGTTGGGGGTGCTGGTCAGCTGGGAGACGGTATTGACGATAAGTCCATTGTCCTTGGTGCCGTCATTGGAGGTGACGACATACAGACCGTAGCCGATGTTGAACAGGGCCTTCATGTCGTTCTTGTTGGCGGTATGATCCTGCTGCGCCAGATAGTCTCTGCACAGTTCTTCAGCCAGCGCATCGATCTGAGTCTTGCTCTCGTCGTTCAGGGCAGAGAGAATCTTGACCGTGGTGTCGGTAAAGGTAATATTCTTGGATTTTTCAAACATACCCTTCATGACCTTTGCGGCCAGAGGTGCCCAGGAGCCGTTCTCGATCAGACCGATGGTGCGGTTCTGATAGTTGCGCTCGGTCAGGTGATGGATAAATTCCTTCATGAAGGGGAAAATTTCAGCATTGTAGGTGGTGGTAGCCAGGACCAGCTTGCCGTAGCGGAAAGCATCTTCCACGGCTTCCGCCATATCGCAGCGGGCCAGATCGTTGACAACAACCTTGGGGCAACCCTTTTCCTTCAGTTTCTGAGCAAGAAGCTCAACTGCCTTCCTGGTATTGCCGTAGACGGAGGTATAGGCGATGACAATGCCCTCACTCTCTACGCGGTAGGAAGACCAGATGTCATACAGGTTGATGTAATAACCCAGGTTTTCTTTCAATACGGGACCATGAAGGGGGCAGATAGTCTGGATATCCAGGGTGGCGGCTTTCTTCAGCAGAGCCTGGACCTGGGGACCGTATTTGCCGACGATGCCGATGTAGTAGCGGCGGGCTTCACATGCCCAGTCCTCTTCCACATCCAGAGCGCCGAACTTGCCGAAACCGTCAGCGGAGAACAGAACCTTGTCATGGACATCGTAAGTTACGATGACTTCGGGCCAGTGGACCATGGGAGCAGCGACGAATGCCAGAGTATGCTTGCCCAGGCTCAGGGTATCACCTTCACCCACAACGATGCGGCGGTCGGCAAAGTCGGTGCCGAAGAAATTCTGCATCATGACGAATGCTTTTGCGGAGGAAACAACGATGGCGTCCTCATAGAGCTTCAGGAAATTGGCAATGTTAGCAGAGTGGTCAGGCTCCATGTGCTGAACGATCAGATAGTCGGGTTTGCGGGTGCCGAGCGTCTTCTGAATGTTGTCCAGCCATTCGTGAGTAAAGTGCTGATCAACGGTGTCCATGATGGCGATCTTGTCGTCGATGATGGCATAGGAATTGTAGGCCATACCGTTGGGGACCACATACTGACCTTCAAACAGGTCAACCTGATGGTCATTAACGCCGATATATTTAATGTCGTTGGTAATGCACATGTTGATATCTCCTTTTAAGTATATTGGGGTATCCGTTTATTTCCATCGTGATTATAGTATACTTTACAGAATTAATCAAGTATGTTGAAATTTAAACGGATATGGAAATTAATGAAAAAATATCTGTTTTGAAAAGAGATATTTTCTTGACAACTTTTTGGCAGGTGCATATAATGAATCCAGATCAATATATGGGCCTGTAGCGCAGCTGGGAGCGCATTACATTCGCATTGTAGGGGTCGAGGGTTCGAATCCCTTCAGGTCCACCAAAGAAGACACCACACCTAACGGTGTGGTGTCTTCTTGTATAAAGAAAACCGCCATCCGGCGGATGGCGGTTTTGCTGTTATTATCGTTTGATTGCATATTCCACAGGGACATCCGCGGGCAGTTCCAGCAGCTGCGGATGCTCCAGCAGTTCCTTCACCAGAGCGACGGTGCCGGAATAGTAATAGCCGTCTGCAATGCGTTCGTCCAGGGTGATGCCCAGGGGAATGACCTCGTGCAGATCGCTGTTGCCGTCTTTGTCGTATTCCATCTTCATGTACTTCTTGCCGACCACGATGAAGCAGGAGTTGGTACCCCAGTTCACCAGATGGTGGTATCCGCCGGGCAGACCGATGGAACCCAGATTGGACAGGAAAATGGCCGCGTGATTGGGATCGGAACCGATCAGGAACTCCGGTGCCCAGCCGTGCTTATCGAGCCACAGGACAAACTTGACGATACCTGTGATCATCCACTGAGGCAGTTTCGTAATTACGTCCATGGCATCGGTGGAAACGTCCTTTTCCTCGTAGCCCTTGGTCTGGTGGATCACCTTCATGATCTTTGCGTGATAGCTTTCCAGCGTCTCGCTGGGATCATAGCGGAAGAAAGCAAGCGCTTCTTCTGCGTGATCATCAAATCGCTTTTTTACGGTAAAGGCTACCGTTACATCCCGTCGCTGGTACATTTTGCTGCCTACGATGAAGCGGTTCATTCTGGGACGCAGAATGAATGCTTTGCCGATGGCGGCGCTGATCAGGTGGAAAAAGGTGTATTTATCCTCCGTCCTACCTTCATTGAGCTTCTCCAGATAGGCATTCAGCGGGCGGATATCGATATCCACGCTGATGTGCGCCTCGTTGTCTGCCCGGTTGGGCATCAGCGTCGGCATGATCCGGTTCATGGCAGGGATATCCTTCAGCCAGATTCCGTCTTTTCGGTCGCCCCATTTCTTTCTCTGCTGAGCCATAAGAAACCTCCGTGATGGTTATTTTCCACAATCATAACAGATTCGCCGTTTGAATGCAATCAGTTCTTTTACCGCCCTGCTTTGACAGCATCTGAAAGCGGAACCTGATAGGATAGTGGGCGGGAGGGAAGAATATGAAGCAAATCTGGAAAGAAGTATGTTTCGCAGCCCTGATGGGACTGGTGGTCCCGGCAGTATTGCTGTCTGCCGCCGTTCATTTTACCATACCGGATCCGCCGGAAGAACTACCTCAGCTGACAACAGCGCCCGCTCAGCCACAGCAGGAACCGGTGCGGATTCGGGTCCTGACGGAAAGCAGCCTTGTGGATGAGATGGATCTGGAAGAATACCTGGTGGGGGTCATTCTTGCGGAGATGCCGGCATCATTTGAAGAAGAAGCACAGAAGGCGCAGGCGGTGGTGGCCAGAACCTTTACGCTGAGGACCGGTCAGGGAAGCAAACATCCCCAGGCGGCGGTATGCATGGATTCTGGTTGCTGTCAGGCTTATATTTCGCCGGAGAAATACCTTGCCGCCGGGGGAACAGAGGAAGGAATCGAAAAAATGCGTTCGGCAGTGGAAGCAACAGTGGGACAGGTTCTGACCTACGGCGGAGAATTGATTGAAGCAACCTATTTTTCCTGCAGTGGCGGCAGCACGGAGGATGCGGTGGCGGTGTGGGGGACGGATGTGCCGTATCTTCGTGCTGTGGACAGTCCCGGAGAGGAGGGAGCTGCGCACTATACGGACACGTTGTCCTTTTCTGCGGAAGCCTTTGCGTCCGCTTTGGGGCTGGATCTGACGGGACCCACAAAAACCTGGTTCGGGGATGTGACGTATACAGCCGGCGGCGGTGTGGATACAGCCGTCATTGGCGGTGTCAACTTCCGTGGGACAGAACTGCGCAAAGCACTGGGACTGCGTTCGACTGCCTTCACGGTTACAGCAGGGGAAGACGCTGTCACTATTACGACCAGAGGCTACGGCCATCGGGTTGGTATGAGCCAGTATGGCGCTGATGCTATGGCATTGGCTGGCAGCAGCTATGAACAGATCCTTGCCCACTACTATCAGGGAGCGGTGCTGGAAAGCCGGAATAATTGACAAACCGGTAAAACTGGGATAGAATGTAGAAAATATCCCAAAGGAGATCCAAAATGCCCATTCAGATCCCCAATGACTTGCCTGCTGCGGGAACACTGCAGCAAGAGAATATTTTCGTCATGACCCAGCAGCGGGCAACCACGCAGGATATCCGTCCGCTGGAGATCGTGCTGCTCAATCTGATGCCCACAAAGATCACCACAGAAACGCAGCTGACACGTCTTCTTGGCAATACGCCGCTCCAGGTGAAGCTGGAGCTGATGCATACCACTTCCCACAGGTCCAAAAATGTCTCCCAGGAACATCTGCTGACCTTCTACAAGAGTTTCGATGAACTGAAGGACAAGAAATTCGACGGTATGGTGATCACCGGTGCACCTGTTGAGCAGATGCCCTTTGAGCAGGTGGATTACTGGGATGAGCTTTGCCGGATCATGGAGTGGAGTAAGACCCATGTTCATTCCACGTTCCATATCTGCTGGGGCGCGCAGGCCGGACTGTATTACCACTATGGTATTCAGAAGCATGATCTGCCCAGGAAGCTGTTCGGTGTCTATCCCCACAAAGCGGACTATAAACGATCCATTTTGCTGCGTGGATTTGACGATACGTTCTATGTACCCCATTCGCGTCATACCACAGTGCTGCGGGAAGACATTGAAGCGGTTCCTGGTCTGAAGATCCTGGCATCCTCGCCGGAAGCCGGTATCTATGCGGTCATGAACAAGGAAGGCCATCAGATTTTCATCACAGGCCACGCGGAATATGATCCGCTGACACTGGAGGGAGAATATCTGCGGGATAAGAATTTGGGAAAGTCCATTTCTGTCCCTGCCCATTACTATCCCAACGATAATGAGACGCTGGAGCCGATCGTCCGTTGGCGCGGGCATGCCAACCTTCTGTTCTCCAATTGGCTCAATTATTTTGTCTATCAGACTACACCTTACGATATTATGAGCATCGGTCAGGGATAATCAATGCTTGCCTATCTTATATTAATAGAGGCCGTTCTTCGGAACGGCTTCTTTTTTATAAAAAAGTGTTGCAGCATAAACAAAAATATGATAATATATCCATTAGAATTTGTGCAAAAACCAAAAGGAGGCACATCTATGAATCTGATGATCGACGGAAGATCCATTGTTGCCAGACCCGGTCAGTCGCTGCTGGACCTGGTACGGGAACTGGGACTTGATGATAAAAGAATGTCAAGACGTCCTCTCGCGGCAAAAATCGCCGGCGAGGTGTTTACACTGAACTATATTCCTGTCCGTCTGAAGGATGCCTCTCCGGAACGCTCTTCCATGCGCCGGGCAATGGCTGCTTCCGGTGGTGAGATCCGGCTGCTGCGTTATGGCGATCATGCCGGCAAGGAGGTTTATATCCGTACCGCTCAGTTCGCCATTTTCCTGGCGCTTCGGCAGCTGTGGCCTGAAGCGGTTGCGAAGATGAACTGCACCATCGGTGCCAGCGTCTATATGAAGGTCTGCGGTGCGCCTGATTTTTCTGTTGCGAAGTTGAAGCAGCGTGTGCTGGAACTGGTTCAGGAAGATATTTCGCTTCTGCGGCGGAGAGTTCCGCTGAGCGATGCGCTGGAGCATTTCCGTGCGGACGGTCAGCATGACAAAGCACGGCTGCTGTCCTGGCGCAGCGCAGATTATTTCGATGAATATTCCTATGGCGATTTTGCGGATTATTATTACGGCGAGATGATGCCCTCCACTGGGTATCTGATGGTTTGGGATATCTGTGAGGCGGAGGAAGGATTCCTCTTCGTTTATCCCGACAACAAGAATCCGGGTGTGGTTGCCCGGCGTCTGGAGTCGCCGAATTTCTTCAATGTCTTTGCGGAAAGCGAACGCTGGTGTGAGTTGATGGAGTGCGAAACGGTGGCGGATCTGAATGATCTGACCATCAGCGGCCGGATCCGTGAGTTGATCCGTGTCAATGAAGCGCTCCACGAGAAGCGTTATTCCCAGATCGCGGATATGGTCTGCGAACGGGGGGCGAAGGCGGTCATGCTGGCTGGCCCCAGCTCTTCCGGCAAGACGACATCCGCAAACCGTTTGGCAACGCAGCTGCGGGTCCACGGTAAAAAGCCAATCCTGATGAGTCTGGATGATTACTACATTGACCGGGATCAAATCATTCCCGGTCCTGACGGCAAGCTGGATCTGGAACACATCAACACCATCGATTCGGATCTGTTCCGTGGGGATATGGCAAGACTGCTGCGCGGCGAAGAGGTGGAGCTGCCCAGCTTTAATTTTAAGAGAGGCATGCGTGAGTGGCACGGTCACAAGCTGCGTCTGCATCCGGATTCTGTCATCATTGTGGAAGGCCTCCACGGTCTGAATCCGCTGATGCTGCCGGACAATGTGGATAAGAATATGATCTTCCGTCTTTATGTCAGTCCGCTGCTGCCGCTGAATCTGGATAACCACAATCGGATCCCGACTTCTTACCTGCGCCTTCTGCGGCGGATTGTCCGGGACTTTGAGACCCGTGGTTCCTCTGTCCAGCAGACCCTCTCTATGTGGGAGTCGGTACGCGCAGGTGAGCGCAAATGGATCTTCCCGTTCCAGGAAAACGCGGATGTGATTTTCAACAGCTCTACGCTTTATGAGCTGGCAGTTCTGAAAAAGCACATTTTCCCGCTTCTGACTGCCATCCAGCCTGAGGATGAGTGTTTTGACGAGGTCCGCAACATTGTCAAGATCCTGAATTTCATCATCGAGGCAGAAGTGGACGACGAGATCCCGCCCACAAGCCTGGTCAGAGAATTCATTGGCGGAAACAGTTTTTACAGAAAGTGACCTGAAGCGGTGACGGCAAAGCCGACACCGCTTTCTGCGGAAAACTTGTAAGTACTTTTCTTTCCCTGGCCGTATAATCAGTGAAGACAGTTAAGGAGGAGACCACATGGTAAACGGTGAAAGTAGCTACCGCCGTTATCTGGATGGCGACCAGACTGCCTTTGACGAGATTATGAGATTATATCGCAACAGCCTGACCTTTTTTATCAACCGCATTGTCCATGACCTTGACGCGGCGGAAGACCTGGCCATTGATACATTTATGTATCTGATCGTCCACCGATACCGCTATAATTTCAAGACCAGCCTGAAAACGTACCTGTTTATGATCGGCAGAAGCCGTGCTCTGGACTATATCCGGCATAGAGGGAAGTTTGTGATGGTCGAATTGTCGGAAGCGGAGCGGGAACTGCCCAGTGAACCTTCGCTGGAGGAGATCATCCTGCTGGATGAGAAGAAGCAGAGCCTCAACTGCGCCCTTCAGCAGCTGCCTCAGGATATGCAGACAGCGGTTCATCTGGTTTATTTCGAAGACCTCAGTTACGAAGAAACAGCAAAGGTCATGAAGAAGAACTCTAAGCAGGTTGCCAATCTTCTCTATCGCGCAAAGGTGCAGCTTCGGTCGATCCTGGGAAAGGACGGTGTGCTGATTTGAGACGAACAGATGAAGAATTCAAGGCGGAAGTATACCGCAGAAGTGAGGCCTGGCGAATCCGAAGATCGAAGCGCAGAAAAATGATCGCGGCGCTGTGTTTGCCGATCCTTCTGTGCGGCGCTGCCTGGATGATGCTGATGTCCCAGGCATCTGGTGGTGCATCGGACAGTGCCAATATGGAGGCAGATATGGCGGTGTCGGAGGAATGCATGGAGGCGCCTGCAGCTGCCGCGCCTGAGGAAGCCGTCCGGGAGGAATCCATAACGGATGGCAGCGGATGCACAGCGGTAATCCTGTCTGTGGAAGTAAGTTCACAGCCGGAAGCCAAGGAATACGATCGGCATTTTACGGATCCTGACACGATGTATGCGATTGCGGATGCAATCCAGGAGTTCTGTGATGATGGCAATACGATCATTTCTGCTGACGAACCGGGAGATTCTGAAGGAATGGCCTACCGCATCTTAATCACAGAGGAAAGAATCGTCCGGGAGTATTATCTGTTTAACGATGCGCTGAATGCCGGTGATACCTGGTACATCAATGCGGATCGCTACCGCCAGCTGGTGCAGATGATCTATCGGCAGGCAGATTGGGATGAAAATGATTGAAAGAGCAGGGGACCTGAAGCGTTTGCTTCGGGTCCTTATGCTGTTACCGCCGGTTCGGATGGTATTTCTTTACAAAAATGGATGATTAATTTAGAATATTTGCTCATAGAAATAATGACGATTTATGGTATAATCTGATATGTGAAGGATTACACAATTCTACATTTATGTAATTGTCAAACTAAAGGAGGAAACAACACTATGCTGGATGAATCCTACTACCGCAAAACGGATGAGATCATCGCCCGTTATGTGCGGGACGCACGGTCCCTGATTCCAATTATGCAGGATATCCAGGCGGAGTACCGCTACCTGCCCGGCGAACTGCTGACCTATGTTGCCAAGGAGATCGGCATCACAGAAGCAAAGGCTTACTCTGTCGCTACTTTCTATGAGAACTTCTCTTTCGAAGCAAAGGGCAAGTATGTCATTAAGGTCTGTGACGGCACTGCCTGCCATGTCCGCCATTCCACCCCCGTTCTGGAAGCATTCTGGAAGGAACTGGGTCTGAGCAAGAAAAAGCACACCACCGACGATATGCTCTTCACCGTCGAGACGGTGTCCTGCCTGGGTGCCTGCGGTCTGGCTCCCACGATCATGGTCAATGAGCAGGTTTATCCCTCTATGAGCCCTGAGAAGGCAGTTGCTTTGATCGCTGAATTGAGAGGTAACGGCTGATGATCAACAATCGTGAAGATTTTTCCAAGGTGCGTCAGCAGGCAGTGCAGGATCTGAACAGCTATGACTGCAGAATCCTGGTCTGTTCCGGTACCGGCTGTATTGCTACCGGCTCCAATAAGATTTATGACGTTTTCAAGGGCCTGGTAGAAGATTGCCCCAATATCTCCCTGGTGTTTTCTGAGTGCGGTGGTCACGACGAGGAGAAGATTGTCGGTGTCAAGAAGACCGGCTGCCAGGGTTTCTGTGAACTGGGACCCCTGGTCCGTATCCAGAAGGGCGAAAAGGTTGTTCAGTATGTAAAGGTCCAGCGCGAAGACTGTGAAGACATCTTCCAGCGCTCTGTTCTGGGCGACGAGGTCATTGACCGGCTGCTTTATCATAAAAATGACCATCACTACACTGCACCTGATGAGATCCCCTTTATTGCCAAGCAGACCAGAATCGTTCTGGAAAACTGCGGCAAGTTTGATTCTGAATCTCTTGATGAGTATCTGGCTGCCGGCGGCTTTAAGGCCCTGGAGAAGGCCATGTTTGAAATGACTCCCGATCAGGTTATCGATGAAGTGGATGCTTCCGGTCTGCGCGGCAGAGGCGGCGGCGGTTTCCCCGCCGGCCGTAAGTGGAAGCAGGTTGCCCGCCAGAAGGAAAAGGTTCGCTATGTTGTCTGTAACGGCGACGAAGGCGACCCCGGCGCTTTCATGGACGGCTCCGTCATGGAAGGTGATCCGTTCAAGCTCATCGAAGGTATGATGATCGCGGCCTACGCAGTTTCCGCACAGCATGGCTACATCTACGTCCGTGCCGAGTATCCCATGTCCGTTGCCCGCCTGCGCGGTGCCATTGGACAGCTGGAAGAGCGCGGCCTGCTGGGTGAGAACATTCTGGGTTCCGGCTTTAGTTTCCATATGCACATCAACCGCGGCGCAGGTGCATTCGTCTGCGGCGAAGGCTCTGCACTGACTGCCTCCATTGAAGGCAACCGCGGTATGCCCCGCGTCAAGCCTCCCAGAACCGTTGAGAAGGGCCTGTGGGAGAAGCCCACTGTCCTGAATAACGTTGAGACCTATGCCAACGTTCCAAAGATCATTCTCCAGGGCGCT
The DNA here is from genome assembly GCA_017620525.1 of Oscillospiraceae bacterium. GTDB lineage: Bacteria > Bacillota > Clostridia > Oscillospirales > Oscillospiraceae > Faecousia. The sequence goes on from JAGAUY010000045.1 coordinate 69,119, forward strand.
GACTGGTTCCGCTCCATCGGTACAGCAGGCAGCCCCGGCTGTAAGACCTTCTCCCTGACCGGCGCCATTGAGAACACCGGCCTGATCGAAGTTCCCATGGGTTCCACCCTGCGGCAGATCATCTTCGACATCGGCGGCGGACTGAAGAACGGTGCTGAATTCAAGGCTGTTCAGATCGGCGGTCCCTCCGGCGGCTGTCTGACTGAGAAACACCTGGATGAACCCCTGGACTTTGATTCCGTCAAGAAATTCGATGCAATCGTCGGCTCCGGCGGCATGGTCGTCATGGACAAGAACACCTGCATGGTGGAAGTTGCGCGCTTCTTCATGAGCTTTACGCAGCGTGAATCCTGCGGTAAGTGCATCCCCTGCCGTGAGGGCACCAAGCGTATGCTGGAGATCCTGGAGCGTATCGTCAATGGCCAGGGTGAACTGGAAGATCTGGATAAGCTGGAAGAGCTGGCCAACATGATCCAGACAATGGCTTTGTGCGGTTTGGGTAAGTCTGCTCCTCTGCCTGTTATTTCCACTCTGAAGACTTTCCGCGATGAGTATATCGAGCATATCGTGGATAAGAAGTGCCGCGCCAAGGTCTGCACTGCGCTGCGCAAGTATGTCATTGATCCCGACAAGTGCAAGGGCTGCTCCAAGTGCGCCAAGAACTGTCCCGTCAATGCCATCTCCGGCAAGGTCAAGTCGCCTTATACCATCGATCCCAATACTTGCATCAAGTGCGGAGCCTGTATGGATAACTGCGCCTTTGGTGCCATCCACATCGAAGCATAAGGAGGGGAGATCATGGCTACTATTACTATCAACGGCCGTCAGGTCGAATTTACCAACGAGAAAAACGTATTGACCATTATCCGCAAGGCGGGTATTGATATCCCCACTCTGTGCTATCAGCCCGAGCTGTCCACTTTCGGCGCCTGCCGTCTGTGCACTGTCGAGGATGACAGAGGCCGTTTCTTTGCATCCTGCTCCGAAGAACCCCGGGATGGTATGGTCATCTACACCAATACCGAAAAGCTGCGTAAGTACCGCAAGCTGATCGTGGAGCTGCTGCTGGCATCCCACGACCGTGAGTGCACCACCTGTGAAAAGAGCGGCCACTGCCCGCTGCAGAATGTTGCGCTGCGTCTGGGTGTTCAGGATGTTCGATTCCAGAATTATAAGGAGCGTCAGCCCATCGATGACAGCTCCTATGCCATTATCCGCGATCCCAATAAGTGTATTCTCTGCGGCAACTGCGTCCGTGAATGCAACGAGGTGCAGACAGTCGGTGCTCTGGACTTTGCGTTCCGTGGTTCCGAAGCCACCGTCAGCCCCGCCTTTAACCGTCCTTTGGCATCTACCAAGTGTGTCAGCTGCGGCCAGTGCCGTGTGGTCTGTGATACCGGTGCTCTGACCATCAAGAGCCATGTGGACAAAGTTTGGGCAGCTCTGAACGATCCCAACACCCGCGTGGTTTGCCAGATTGCTCCCGCAGTCCGTGTGGCAGTCGGTGAAGCATTCGGCATGCCCGCCGGACAGAATTCCCTGTACAAGCTGGTCAATGCGCTGCATATTATGGGCTTTAACCGGGTCTACGATACCACCTATACCGCTGACCTGACCATTATGGAAGAGTCTGCCGAGTTCCTGAGCCGTGTGGCCCACAAGCGTCACCTGCCTCTGCTGACCTCCTGCTGCCCCGCATGGGTCAAGTTTGTGGATAACGAGTATCCTGAATTCAAGAGAAATGTTTCTACCTGCCGTTCTCCCCAGGGTATGTTCTCCGCTGTCCTGAAGGAGTATTACCGCGCACCTGAGCATAATACCAGCAACAAGAAGACTTTTGTGGTCTCCATCATGCCCTGTACCGCAAAGAAGATGGAAGCTGAGCGTCCCAATTCCTACACCTATGGCGAGAAGGATACTGATGCAGTCATCACCACTACTGAACTGGTTCAGATGATCAAGCAGTTTGGTCTGGACTTTGCAAGCCTGACGGAAGAATCCTGCGATATGCCCTTCGGTATGGGCTCCGGCGGCGGTGTCATTTTCGGCGTCACCGGCGGTGTTACCGAGGCAGTTCTGCGTCGTCTGGTTAAGGACCACAATCCCAAGTCTCTGGAAACCATTGCTGTTTCCGGTGTCCGCGGAAACGACGGCATCAAGGAGATCACCGTGCCTTACAACGGCATGGATGTCAAGATCTGTGTCGCTTCCGGTCTGGGCAATGCCAGAAAGGTCATGGACGCAGTCAAGTCCGGAGAGAAGGAATATCACCTGATCGAGGTCATGGCTTGTCCCGGCGGTTGCGTCATGGGCGGCGGCCAGCCCACCCGTCTGGATCATAAGTCCGTTGTGGAAGAGCGTGACGAGGGCATCTACAGAACCGACCGTAAGATGGTTCTGAAGAAGTCCAATGAGAACCCGCTGATGGATTTCTTCTATCAGAACGATATCTTCAAGCACAAGTACCACGATCTGCTGCACAACCACGAGTAATCTCGTTACAAAAGAACATTGTACCTGATAAGAAGAGGATACCTCTGACGGTAAGGTACGGACAATCGTAATTTTATGGAATTGCCGTACCTGTGCGCAGGTACGGCAATTCTGCTTGGAGATGATATAATGGAAACAAGAATCGCTGTTATGAGTATCATCGTTGATCACGATGGCGCGGTTGATCAGCTCAATGCGCTGCTGCATGACTACAGCGACTACATCGTTGGCAGAATGGGAATTCCCTATCGGAGCAGAGGCATCAGCATCATCAGTGTTGTTCTGGATGCGCCTCAGGATAAGATCTCCGCGCTTTCCGGAAAGATCGGAAATCTGCACGGTGTCAATGCAAAAACTGCATATTCTAAAGTTTAATGAATGAAAGGAAATCCACATTATGAAAAAGTCTGTTTCTCTGATTCTGATTGTGGCAATGATCATGTCTGTTCTGTGCGGCTGTGCTGCAGAAAATGCACCTGCCACCGAGCCTGAGGTGATGGAGACTGCCGCTCCCACTGAAGCTATGGTTATTGAGACCGTACCCGCCACGGAAGCGGTTGAAGAAGCGCTTCCCAAGCTGATGGTCATGTCCGGCCCTACTGGAGTCGGTGCTGCCAAGCTGATGGCTGACAATGAAACTGCTGAATCTCCCGTTGTTGCTTCTGCAGAAGTGGTTGCCGACAATGAGGCCGTCAAAAACGCTCTGATCAACGGCGATGCTGATATTGCAGCCATTGCCACCAACATGGCGGCAACGCTGTGCAACAAGACTGACGGTGGACTGAAGGTTCTGGCCATCAACACTCTGGGTGTTCTGTATATCCTGGAAAAGGGCGACACGGTCCAGTCTATGGCTGATCTGGAAGGCAAAACTGTCTACGCAACCGGACAGGGCGCGAATCCGGAATATATTCTCAACTACCTGCTGAATGAAAGCGGCGTTGCTCCTGCCGATGTGGATATTCAGTGGATGACTGCCCAGGAAGTCATTGCGAAGATGACCACCGAAGAGGCTGCCGTTTGTATGCTGCCTGTTCCCGCCGCAACGACCGTTATGATGAAGGCCCCTGATGTCCGCCAGGCGATCTCCCTGTCTGAGGTATGGGACAGCCTGGGCAATGGCGCTCTGGCCCAGGGCTGCATCGTTGCCCGCACGGAGTATGTGGAGCAGAATCCCAATGCTGTTGCAGATTTTCTGAAGGCTTACGAAGAGTCTATCAATTATATGAATGATGAAACCAGTCTGGAAGACGCTGCTGCTCTGGTTGCGCAGTATGAGATCACTGCAAATGCACAGATTGCAGCAAGGGCAATTCCTCAGTGCAACCTGACCTTCATTACCGGTCAGCAGATGAAGGACATTCTTGTTCGCTTCTACGACGTGCTGATCCAGGCAAATCCTGCGGCTGTCGGCGGTGCAATGCCTGCTGATGCTTTCTATTATGGTGTCGCATAAGTTTTTGACAAAATTACTCCGCACGCTGCTGCCGCCGCTGTTCTGGCTGGCGGTCTGGCAGTGGGCAGCATGGATTGTGGAATTGAGCGTTGGGGGAAGAGGCAATGAACTGCTTTTGCCGTATCCTGTCTCGGTTCTGCGTTCCATGATCCACCTTTTGGGAACTGGGGTGTTCTGGACGACCGTAGCTGCTTCCCTGGGGAGAATACTATACGGAATGGCTGCAGGCGTCGCAGCAGGTTCTGTGCTTGCCGTGCTGACCAGTATTTCGGATTGGTTCGACTGTTTACTCTCTCCGGCGATCCGGGTAATCCGGGCAACACCGGTGGCTTCGTTCATTTTGCTGGTCCTTCTGTGGACAGGGCGTGATTTTGTTCCGGTGGTGATTGCAGGATTGATGGTCCTGCCTGTTGTTTGGGAGAACCTGTCCCGCGGCATCCGAGTAACGGATCCGAAACTGTTGGAAATGGCTAGGGTATACCGTTTTTCAGCCGTCAAGACTGCGCGATTGATTTATCTGCCATCCCTGCGTCCGTACTTTTCCGCTGCACTGACCACGGCTATGGGGCTTGCGTGGAAATCCGGAGCTGCTGCGGAAGTATTGTGTCTTCCCAAATCGGCTATTGGTACCCGGATCTACAATTCCAAGCTGTATCTGGAGATACCGGATCTGTTTGCGTGGACGGTTGTGGTTGTTTGCCTGTCTCTGATCCTTGAAAAGCTGCTTCGGTTCGCGCTTGAGCGTTGGGGCGGAGGTGAAAGACAATGATCGCACTGGAATACGGACATCTTTCCTATGGTGAAAAATGCATCATGAATGATTTTTCGATTACCATCCCGGAGTCCGGCATTACCGCGCTTCGCGGCCCGTCCGGCTGCGGCAAGACCACGCTGCTGCGGGTCCTCGCAGGTCTGCAACCTCTGGAAAGGGGTAGCGTGGTTGGTGTGACGGTACGGGAAACTGCCTTTCTTTTCCAGGAAAACCGGCTTCTTCCGTGGCGCACGGTAGAACAGCACATCACAGATGTTCTTCCCAAAGAACGCCGTGATGAAGCTGACCGCTGGCTTCGGATGGTGGAATTGGAAGGGGATAGGAAAAGTTATCCCGGAGCGCTGTCCGGCGGTATGTGCCGCCGGCTGGCCCTCGCCAGATGTCTGGCACTGGGCGGAAAGCTGTATCTGCTGGATGAGCCTTTTGCGGGTGTTGATCCGCAGCGAACAGAACGGATCATGCTCCGTCTGAAGAGCCTCGGTACACCTGTGCTGTTGGTCAGCCATGAAGAAGTGATCGACCAGCTGGCGGATCATATTGTCTGCCTGGACGGCCCGCCTCTGAGCGTCAAGTAATGCATTGACAAACCCGGTCCGATACTTACATCGGACCGGGTTTCTGATTCCGGTGATTGCAATCATTTTCCCGTTATGGTATAATATCCCAAAAGGAACGTCGGAATTGTGTTTCTTTTTGATGGATAGAGAGGCGATGTTATGGACTGCGCAGAGCTGCTCAAGCGCATTAAAGAAAGAGATATGGACGCTTATCTGTATCTTACTAATGTCTATGGACTGAAACTGTATAACTATTTGAATTCCCGTCTGGGTGACCAGGATTTGGTGGAGGAAGCGTTTCAGAAGACACTGGCCAGCTTTTATGAATCCTTGACTGCTCAGGAGTCCCAGGATCCCATTGATGCGATTCTTTGCACTTATGCAGATCAGACCTGTGGGAAGATCGCCGGATCGGATGTGGGAACAAAGAAGAAAAAGAAGAAGCATTCCGCAGCAGCCAATATCGGTTTCGCCATTGGAATTGTGATTCTGTCAGCCGGCATTCTGGCAGCATCCTGGGTGATTATCGGATTGCTGATGGACATGAATCTCATTCCAAGTGCGGATCTTGGATATGAATGGTTCAATGCAAACATTGCGCCATGGTTCTGATGAGGTTTCCGGATGAGAAGTAGAATTATAGCCTTACTGGCGTTCCTTCTGATCCTGCTTTTATTTGCCGCAGCGGGGCTGTTCTGGATTCGTCCGGTAGTGATCGATCATCATCGGACAAGTCTTGAAATGGAATTGCTCCGCAGGATCAGATCCGGCGAGATGATTTTCGATTCATTCGCTGCACCGGCGATTGAAGATGAGAATATGGTATTTCCGGAATTGCCATCCGGCATGGCTGCGGATGATGACGAAACCTATTGCGTGAACGCAAATGGCGTTCTGGTGGTTGATGCAATTAATCTGGAACTTCCGGTTGCGGAATTGACGGATGTTGCTGTGCTGCGAACAGCAGCGGGATGGCTTTCTGTTTCAGCGGAAGCTGGTTCTGAGGGAAATTGTATCATTTATGGTCATCATCTGGATGGATACGGAAGGCAGTTTAACCGCATCGATGAGCTGAAAAAGGGCGACATCATTTTTCTTTCGGATACAGGCGGGGAGCGATATACATATGCGGTTACCCAAACTGTCGTGGTTAAACCGGAAGAGCTTAAAAAGGAATGGTCAAAGCATGATGGCAAATTTATGCTGACTTTGGTGACCGACCGGGGAACCGGTACTGACAGCCACAGATTTCTTGTGTTTGCGGAACTGGATGATTCCGTGGGTTAAATAACATGCAAAGGAGTAATATTATGAAAGTTGGTATCATTGGCGCGGGTGCGATTGCGGACATCGTTGCAAACGCTCTGGTAGAGACAGAATGCATCGAGTGCTATGCCATTGCTTCCCGCAGTTACGACAGAGCGGCTGCTTTTGCGAAAAAATTCGGTTTCCAGAAGATCTATGACAGCTATGAAAAGATGGTATCTGACCCGGAAGTAGAGCTTGTCTATGTGGCAACGCCCCATTCCCATCATTATGAGCATATGATGCTGGCTCTGGAGCATGGCAAGGCAGTAATCTGCGAGAAAGCGTTTACCATGAATGCGGAACAGGCAAAGAAGATCAAGGCCTATTCCGAGGAACACGGTATTTATGTCGCGGAAGCAATCTGGCCCCGGTATATGCCCTCTCGCAGCATCATTCAGGAGACTATCGACAGCGGTATCATCGGCAAGCCCAATACGCTGACGGCAAATCTGTCCTATCCCATCACTCATAAGCAGCGTATTACCGATCCCGCGCTGGCAGGCGGCGCGCTGTTGGACATCGGTATTTACGGCTTGAATTTTGCGCTGATGCACTTCGGCACCGATATCGAGCGCATCGAATCTTCTGTGCAGATGACCGATGCCGGCGTGGATGGTATGGAGACCATTACCATCTTCTATCGTGATGGCCGTATGGCTGTGCTGACCCACAGTATCTATTGCCGTTCCGACCGTAAGGGCATCATCCATGGTGATAAGGGCTATATCGTTGTGGAGAATATCAACAATCCGGGATCGCTGGCGGTTTATGATACCAACGATCAGCTGATCCTTCAGAAGGATATGCCGCCTCAGATCAATGGTTATGAGTACGAGTTTATGGAAGCGGTTGAGAACATTGGCGCCGGCAGGACGCAGAGTCCTTCCATTCCGCTCGCCGAGAGTGTGCGCATGATGGAGATCATGGACAGCCTGAGGAAGCAGTGGGGAATGATATATCCCCAGGAAGCATAAATAATCATATGACCCGGTCCGGGACAATCCGGACCGGGTTTTGACATATATGAATGACCAGTGACGGTCATATTGTCGATATTTATAAAGCTTTCTTAATTTCCGGAGTGCGGCGTTGCGGTTCATCGTGAAAACTGATACAATCATTCCGGGGTGAAGAACGATGAAATTATACATCAAGGAAAAGGTGTTCTCCTGGGGAGATAAATTCCATGTAAAGGACGAAAATGGCCCGGACAGATACTATGCAGTGGCTTTGTCCATAGACTGCGCAACAGAAGCCGCATCATCGGCATCCAATAATTGAAAATTGTATCAGGCAGTATTCGGTCCGGAATACTGCCTGATGTTATTTCTTGACAGATATCGGGATTGGCAGTACGATTGATCAAATGCATAAGATGTGCAGGATAAAAAACTGCAGATTATCAAAAATCCCCTGACGTAGGGGGTTGCTTGCGACGCAGCGTAATGTAGTAAGATAACGGTGTCAGGAGGTGAAAAGCTATGTCAAAATACACGACCGGAGAAATAGCGAAGCTGTGCGGTGTTACGGTCAGAACGGTTCAGTATTATGACACCAGAAATATTCTCGTTCCCAGTGAACTCAGTGAAGGCGGCCGGCGCCTGTATTCGGAGGAAGATCTGAAACGGATGAAAATCATCTGTTTTCTCCGGGACCTGGATCTGCCGATCAATACCATCGGTCAGCTGCTGGCGGAAGAGCATCCGGAGATTGTTATTGATCTGCTTCTGGAGCAGCAGGAAAAAACGCTCAGAGAGGAGATCAATCAGTGTCGGTCCAAACTTGAAAAACTGGAACAGCTGCAGCGCGAGATTAAAACAGTGGAGCATTTCTCGGTTGAATCCATTGGTGATATAGCTTACATGATGGAAAACAAGAACAAACTGCGGAAAATACGCGCAACTATGCTGATCGTGGGCATACCGCTGGAGATTATCGAGTGGGTTACGCTGATTTATGCGATCACAACCGGAGTCTGGTGGCCCTTCGCATTGGGAATGACTGTTCTCGTTGCGGGCTCCATTTGGATGGTTTTGTATTATTACAGGAATGTATGCTACATCTGTCCTCAGTGCCATACTGTGTTCAGACCTGGCTTCAGTGAGATGTTCTGGGCAAATCATACTCCAACGACAAGGAAACTGACCTGCACAAGCTGCGGCCATAAAGGATTCTGTGTTGAGGTATATGGAGGTGAGGGAAAATGAAGAAACTAAAAGCACCTTTGCTGTTTTCCTTTGCAATGCTTCCGATTGCGGCAATTGCAGGCTATGTCACGATTCTGTATCAGCTGGATTTTATTGATGCCGCAACACTTGCGACGACGGTTGAGCAGCTCGGCAGTGTGGAAGCAATCATTGCAGTTTACATTGTGCAGATCATGCTGTACGCATGCCTTTGCGGTTTCTTCGGTCATATTCTGTCGGAAAAAATCGGACTGATGAAGCCGCTGTGTTTTCAGAAAAGACAGACGGTGATTACGGTTCTGCTTTCTTCGTTTGCCGGCATACTGCTTGCTCTGGATTACTGGACCTTCGGCGCTGTGATTCCCGGCATTCAGGAAGCGGATGCGGCCATGCTGAAGCCTCATGTGATTGCGGCATCCATTCTCTATGGCGGTATTATCGAAGAACTGATGCTCCGTTTGTTCTTTATGAGTCTGGTCGCATTCGTGCTGTGGAAGCTCATCTTCAGAAAGCAAAGCCGGATTCCGGAAGGGGTGCTGATTATGGCCAATGTAATCAGCGCGATCCTGTTTGCCGCCGGACATCTGCCTGCTACACTTGCCATGTTCGCAGACATTACCCTGTTGATACTGTTCCGGTGTTTTCTCCTCAATGGCGGCTTTGGTTTGATGTTTGGATGGCTGTATCGCCGTTACGGCATTCAGTATTCAATGCTTTCCCACGTGCTTGCCCATGTGGTCAGCAAACTGATCTGGCTGCTCTTTATTTGAATAAAAACACATCCGCGATTGCGGATGTGTTTTTTGTATATAATTGGAAGAATTAGGAAATTATAGGGAGAGAGTGGAGAAATAAATACAAAAAGAATATGATTTGGCTTGATTGTGAATTTGGGAGGTGTTATTATAGTGATTAAGACAGAACCCGGAAAGCGATGTGTTTTCGAATATCTATTCATGTTTTTTGTTTCATCGGAATGTCCCGGTGAAAGAAAATAAATACTCAGTGAAATGAGGAATGACAATGAAAAAGATGAAGCGCTGGCTGATTCTGGCATTGACCCTGGCTCTAGTGATGAGCCTGAGCTTTGCTGTATCAGCAGAAGAGACAGGGGAGGAGCATGCGCCCTACCTGAGCTACTGGTTCCTGGGCAATAACGGCGATGGCTGGTTTGTCGAGGAGTACTGGGATGAAGAGGCTGCTCGGAATAACGGTTACACGGATTTTACCTTGACTCCTTTTGACGAGCACTATATGATCTTCTATCTGAACACCTGGAATGAGGAAACTCAGAGCTATGATGCCCAGCCTGTCCAGGTGACTGCGGAAGAGCATTTGGCCCTGTCTCTTGTGAAGGACAATCCGGAAGAGTCTTTCCTGCCCGGCCAGAATGTGGATTATTTCTACGTTGTTTCCGCGCTGGAAAGCGGCTGGGATCAGACGGTTCAGATTTCCTATACTATGGATGACGGAACCGTTCTGTCAGTGGCTACCCACATCCAGAGAAATGAGGCCGGTTTCTACAGCGGTCCTGTCATGCGCAATGACAATTACATCAACAAATACGTGTTGGATCCTTTCGCAGATGAGAATGTCTTCTATTTTGGCTTCCAGAGCGGCTACTGGACCCTCAACAGCGTGGAAGCCGAAGGCGCGACGGAGCAGTATTCCCTGGAGCGGCTGGATAACGGCATGTACAAGATCACCCTGGATCCTTACTACGCATCCGGCAACTGGGGTATTGATGTTGCCCTGCGGCTGTATCTGACGGATCCGGAGGGCAATTCCAACAACGGCGATTGGATTACTGGTTTCTGGGTTGAGGCCAACTGGCCCGAAGCAAAGGCCAGCATTGAGATCGACGGAGTGTGGTATTCTTTCTACGAGACCGACGGTGGAACCATCGCTGCTATGGAAGAGCCGATGGATGTCTGGAATGAGTGGGGCGATCAGGAATGGCGTCTGGTCGAGACTGAGCTGCCCGCGGGCGTCAGCTATGACATCGCGTCCAATACCCTGACTCTGAACAATGCTTCCCTCGAAAGAATGTATACTTCCAGCTGGGATCTGAACAATGAGAATCTCACCATCAACCTGATCGGCAGCAGCACGATCACCTGCGATCATAACAGCGCGGTTCATATGAACAATATCAATGCCACCATCACCGGCAGCGGCTCTTTGTACATCAAGGCCGTCAACAGCGCCGATACCGTGGATGAAAATGGCTATCATTATGCCTTTGATGCCGTTGAGATGCACGAGAATTCCGCGCTGACCATCAGCGGCAGCGCGAAGATCACCGTGGAGATTGCAGGCATTGGCTATCATGCCCAGTGGGATGGTGAAACCTACCTTGGCAAAGAGCGGGCATTCCTGTCTGCGCTGCGGGTCAACGAAGGCAATATTACCCTGAAGGACAACGCGGTCCTCACCACCGTGCTGCCCGATGACGCAAGAGGCAACGGCCCTATGGTTTCCGAAGAGGAAGCTTTCTGGGGCAACCGTACACCCGGCGGCTACCGCGGTGTGGAAAACTGCAATAGCCTTACCGTTCAGGATAACGCAACCCTGAATACCACATCCATTTACATTTCTGACGGAGTGGATGAGAATGGAAACACGATGATTGGCTCGTTCAATCTGTACGGCGGTACCGTCAATATCGACGGCATTCCCCACGTGGATGAAATGGACCAGTGGGAATGGGATGAGGAAAACCAGCAGGATGTCTACCTGGGCACGATTCCCCATTACCATTATGAAGGCATCAATACCTATCGCGGCGATATCAATATCTCCGGCGGCAAGCTGAACATCCGTCTGAATGCCTCCGCGGAAGCACTGGAAAACAGCGTCTATGGTTACGCGCTCAGCGGTGAGCTGATGGACTGCAACATCACCGGCGGCAGCGTCAATCTTACTTCCAATTTTGGAATGATGGCCATGGGTGTCGGCTCCTGGGACGTGGAGTCCGGCGAGATCGGCAGCCTGAATATCACCGGCGGCGAAGTGACTGCTGATGTGACCAACGACAGCGGTTATGCCACCGTCGAGGTTCGTGACACCGGTATTTTGAACATCAGCGGCGGCAAGGTCACTCTGAACGAAGGCCAGATCCTGATCGCGAACAAGTTCGTGGTCTCCGGCAACGCGGATGTCATCATCAACCTGAGCAGAATCGCGGAAGGAGACTGGGCCGAAGCGGTTGGCGGCTATCGCGGTTCTGACATCGAGATCACCGGCGGCAGCCTGACGGTCAACGGCCGTGAGCTGAATCGTGCCCTGAGCGCGGACGGCACCTATACCCAGACCGGCGGTGTGGTCACCCTGATCAACGAGTCCGGCGAGTACGGCATCAGCTCCAGCGGTCTTGTCGCCATCTCCGGTGGTACGCTGAATGTGGAAAGCCCCATCGGTATCGAGCAGTGGTATGATTCCGGCGATCCTGATAACCCCGACTGGCCCGCTCAGAAGAATACCAAGCTGACCATCAGCGGCGGTACCGTGAATATCGAGGCTACAATGCGCGGTATGCAGATCATTGCTCCTGCTGAGATCAGCGGCGGCAATCTGAATATCGATGTCAGCGGCATTATCAGAGAAGTCACCGATTATGCTACCGGCGAAGTCAAGGAAGCACTTTACGGTGTGGGCATGTTTGTGATCGGCGATCCCAGCAGAGATATTTCCGGCAACCTGAATATCACTGGCGGTACCATCGTTGCGGATGTTGTCGTGGAAGAAAATGGATACAGCGCAGCGCTTTGCACGGTGGACGGCGAAGTTTCCATTACCGGCGGTACCCTTGACCTGACCGGCGGTCATGGCATTGAGAGCGCAGCCACCGTGGAGGACAAGCTCTATACCGTCATCGGCGACGATATGACTGTCATTTCCGCCAATACCGGCAAGGCCCTGGACTTCATCCATTACGAGTACAACTTCGATGCTGAGGATGAAGAAGGCAATCCCATCACCGTCACCGAGTGGGACTACTGGTTTGAAGAGGACAATACCCCTGGCAATATTGAAACCAACGAGGGCATTGACCGCAGCACCCATATCCTGGTCGTCAGTGGCAAGTGCGGCGACGATGCATGGTGGGAGATCAATGACGGTGTCCTGACCATTTCCGGAACCGGCGCCATGTGGGAAGACTGCAGACCCTGGACTGCTGTACAGAGTCTGATCAAGGAAGCTGTAGTGGAAGAAGGCATCACCTACATTGGCACCATGGCCTTTGCAGAGCTGGAGAATCTGACTTCCATTTCCTATCCTGCAACTGTTGAAGGCTTTGGCAGCGGTGTTGTTGCCGGTTCTGCGAAGCTGGAAAGCTATGCTATTGCCGAAGGCAATGGGAAGTATGCCGTGATTGACGGCATTGCTATCATCGACAAGAGCGAAAATAAGCTGAAGACCGTTGCCTGTGCGGCAACAGGCAGCTTTGTTATTGCTGAGGATGTTAAGAGTATTGTAGGCGGCGCGTTTGAAAACTCCAGTCTGACGGAAGTCACGATTCCTGCCGGTGTAGAGTCTATTGGCAAGGGTGCGTTCAGCGGATGCAAGGACTTGACGGTTCGTATTGCACATAATTCTGTTGGTGAAACTTATGCAAAGGACAACAGCCTGAAGTATGAATATGTTCACGAGTATCAGGATGCGACCTGCACGGAACCCTCCACATGCAAGTACTGCGATGCCACTCATGGAACAGCTCCCGGCCACAATTATGTAAATGGCATCTGTACCGTCTGCGGTGAAAAGGAACCCGTCATCAACAATCCCTTCGATGATGTTCTGGAAGGTCAGTATTATACGGATCCCGTCATGTGGGCAGTCGGAAACGGTATCACCAATGGCCTGTCCAACAACATTTTTGGTGTGGATGAAAACTGTACCCGCGGTCAGTTCGTGACCTTCCTGTGGCGTGCAGCCGGCAGTCCCGAGCCCAATTCCGCTGAGAATCCATTCACGGATGTGGAAGGCAATCAGTTCTATTCCAAGGCAGTTCTCTGGGCTGTTGAGAAGGGGATTACCACCGGTCTGGCACCGGACAAATTCGGTGTCAATGAACCGTGTACCCGTGCTCAGGTCGTGACTTTCCTGTGGCGCTTTGCGGGCAAAGAGCAGCCCACGATCGCTGAGAATCCCTTTGAAGATGCGCTCAGCGGTCAGTTCTACTCTACCGCAATCCTGTGGGCAGTAGAAAACGGCATTACTACAGGCCTTGACAACACCACCTTCGGCGTGAATATCCCCTGTAACCGCGCTCAGGTCGTGACCTTCCTGTACCGAGCAGTAGGTGACAAATAAAGACTGAAACGGTAAAACTCTGACAAAGCGTGGGCGGCATTAAAGCCGACCCACGCTTTTTCTGAAATAGTGCTTAATATATAGTGACAATTACCAAATTAGCGGTATAATGGATACTGGATAGAGGTGATTCTGCTGATGCGGCTGAATCTCCACCGCGGAAAGTCTGTAAAGGAGGAAAATTATGAAAAAACGAATACTTAGCTTGTTGCTTGCACTGGTGATGATCTTCGGATTAATCCCGGTGAGCGCACTGGCTGCAGATACATCAACCAATTCCGGTATTGATGAGATGTCTCTTCGGGACAAGATCACCCAGATGATGATGGTGGATTTCCGCAAGTGGGGCGAGGATAGTACCACAACTAAAGACTTCACGGTTATGAACGATGAAGTCCGCAAGATCGTCGAGGACTATAACTTCGGCGCAGTTATTTTCTTTGCAAACAATATCAGTGAAACTGAGCAGTCCTTTAATTTGACCCAGGCATTCCAGGAGGCAGCCACCAAGGACGGCGGTATTCCGCTGCTGATCGCTGCCGACCAGGAGGGCGGTTCTGTTTACCGCCTTGGCAGCGGCACGGCCCTGCCCGGCAACATGGCACTGGGCGCCACTTATGCTGCAAACGGCACCAAGTATGCCGAAGAGACAGGCAAGATCATCGGCTCCGAACTGAGTGTTTTGGGTATCAACACCAATCTGGCTCCTGTTGTGGATGTTAACAGCAATGCCAATAATCCCGTCATTGGTCTGCGCTCTTACTCTGACAACGCTGCTATGGTAGGCGAACTTGCAGCAGCAGAGATCGAGGGCATGGCACAGTATAATGTTATCGGCTGCGCCAAGCATTTCCCCGGCCACGGTGACACCGCAATTGACTCCCACTATGGTCTGCCCATCGTGGACAAGTCTCTGAGTGTTCTGCTTGAGAATGAGCTGAAACCTTACGAAGTGGCCATCGCACAGGGCATCGAGATGGTTATGACCGCACACATCCTGTATCCCCAGCTGGAAGCAGACAAGATTCTTTCCACCAAGACCGGTGAAGAGGAGTTCCTGCCTGCAACCATGTCCGATGATATTCTCACCGGTCTTCTGAAGGAGGATATGGGCTTTGAGGGTATCATCATTACCGATGCCATGAACATGGCAGGCATCACAAATAACTGGGATCCGGTTCAGTCCTGTGTCATTGCCATCCAGGCGGGTGTCGATATGATCTGCATGCCTACCCGGCTGTACTGCCAGGAAGATCTTGCAAATCTGGATGCCATTATTGACGGCATTACGGCAGCGGTGGATAACGGCGATATTCCCATTTCCCGTATCGACGACGCTGTTGGCCGTATTCTGAAGGTCAAGGAAAACAGAGGTATTCTGGCTTACAACGCCGCTGATTATTCTCTGGAAAAGGCCAATGAGGTTGTTGGCGGTGAAGAAAACCGCAGCATGGAGCGTGAGATGGCAGCAGCTGCTATCACGGTCGTCAAGAATGAAAACAATGTGCTTCCTCTGAATCTGAATGAAAATTCCAAGGTTCTGATGCTGACTCCTTACAACAACGAGCGTGCTCAGATGATCATGGGCTGGAACCGTGCCGTCGAGGCGGGCATTATTCCTGATGGTGCACAGGTTGATTACTTCCGTTTCAGCAGCACTACCATTTCCGACGAACTCCAGACCAAGCTGGACTGGGCGGATACCTACATCATCCTGACCGAGGTCAGCTCCACTGCCCGTATGGAATACAAGCACTGGCTGTCCGCAATGCCCAATAAGCTCTGTGATTACGCAGCTGAGAACGGCAAGACTGCCATCATTGCATCTGTGGACAAGCCTTATGATGTCCAGATGTATCCCAATGCAGATGCGATCGTTGCCGGATATGGCTGCAAGGGCTCCTCTGTGGATCCCACGGAAGCAATTGTTGGCGGTGTTACCGGCTCTGCTGCTGCCTATGGTCCCAATATTATTGCGGCAGTTGAGGTCATCCTTGGTACTTACGGTGCCCAGGGTAAGCTTCCTGTGGCCGTTCCTGCTTACGACGTTGAGTACAACTGCTACACGGATACGATCGTCTATAATCGCGGTTATGGTCTGACTTATGGTGCCAAACAGCCGGTTCAGAGCTATACTGTAACCTTCTACAATGGTGATGATGTGACTGGCAATCAGACGATTGAGGAAGGCAAGTGTGCAGTAAGGCCTGAAGATCCTGTTCAGGAAGGCAAGACCTTCCTCGGCTGGTACACAGACAATGGAGCACAGTATGACTTTAACGCTTCTGTTACCGGCGATATCAACCTGTATGCAAAGTTTGAAGACAAAGCAGCGCCCGGCAACGGTTTCGATGATGTTATTGAGGGCACTTTCTATTATGAGCCTGTCCTGTGGGCAGTCGACAAGGGGATTACGACCGGTCTGTCTTCCACCATCTTCGGTGTGGATGAAAACTGTACCCGCGGTCAGTTCGTTACTTTCCTGTGGCGAGCTGCTGGCTGCCCTGAACCCACTTCTACTGATAATCCATTCGCGGATGTGGAAAACAACCAGTTCTATTCCAAGGCGGTCCTGTGGGCCGTTGAAAAAGGTATTACCACCGGACTGGCACCTGACACATTCGGTGTTAATGATCCCTGCACCCGTGCCCAGGTTGTGACTTTCCTGTGGCGCTACATGGGCAGTCCCGCACCTGTCAGCACAAGTAATCCCTTCACGGATGTGGAAGAGAATCAGTTCTATTCCATTCCTATCCTCTGGGCAGTAGAGAACGGCATTACGACCGGCCTGGATACCACCACCTTCGGTGTGAATGTCCCCTGTAACCGTGCTCAGGTCGTAACATTCCTCTATCGCGCAATTGCATAATAGCACTGAAAAAATCAGGACTGCGTCTCGGCGCAGTCCTGGTTTTTCAATATGAAAGATACATCCGGATACATAATACATTCTTTGCAAGTGATTCATGGAAGGAAGTGAGCCGGGATAATGCAAAGAGGTTTATTTCGGATCAAGTTGCAGAATATGGGCATTAACCATTTGAGTATGTCTTGAATTTTGGTGTATGTTACTACGTTCAATTCATTTTCTTCATAGGATCCTCAGGTATATTTCGATACTGAAAATGCCAGAATAATAATAGAAAACGAAAGGTAGTGAGGCACTTTGTTCAAACATGAAAAACAGCTATTTCATCCGGTGGCAGTGGAACGGCCCAATCCTCAGTATGCGGCACTGCTGCAGGAGCAGCTTGGCGGTGGCAACGGTGAGCTGAAAGCTGCCATGCAGTATATGTCCCAGAGCTTCCGCATCAAGGATCCAAAAATCAAGGATCTGTTTCTGGATATTGCGGCGGAGGAACTGGGCCATATGGAGATGGTTGCCCAGACCATCAATCTTCTCAACGGTCACGATGTTAATGCTGCCCAAGTACCCGGCGGTGAGATCCAAAGTCATGTGATTTTGGGTCTGAATCCCGGACTTATCAATGCTTCCGGTTATTCCTGGACGGGGGATTACGTTACGGTGACCGGGGATCTGTGTGCAGATCTGCTCAGCAATATTGCTTCGGAGCAGCGGGCAAAGGTGGTCTATGAATACCTGTACCGCCAGATCGACGACAAGAAGGTCCGGGAGACAATCGATTTCCTGTTAAACCGTGAGGAAGCTCATAATCAGATGTTCCGGGATGCGTTCAATGAGGTCCAGAACTCCGGATCCAATCAGGACTTTGGCACGACAAAGGCGGCAAAAATGTATTTTTCTATGTCCAACCCAGGTCCCAATGCCTTTGCGGGCAAAAACGTAACACCGCCCAAATTCTCGAACTGATGAATAAGCCCGGAGCGTTGGCTCCGGGCTTTCTGACAAGGAGGCATAATATGCTGCTGATTCAGCACGGAATTCTCCATACCATGGAGTCGGATGATCCGATCCAGGCAGACTTGCTGATCGAAGATGGTAAAATCACTAGAATATGCCGGGAGATATTACTGAAGAAGGATACGCAAATCGTAAATGCAGAAGGTCTGCATGTTTATCCCGCTTTATCGATGCCCATAGTCATATTGGAATCGCTGAAGAGCAGACAACAGCCCAGACAGATGCATCCAATGAGGGCACCAACCCGGTGACACCCTATATTCGGGCGATCGACGGAATCAACCCCATGGACAGCGCCTTCCATAATGCGCTGGCGGCAGGAATTACAGGCGTTATGGTTGGTCCCGGAAGCTCCAACCCCATAGGCGGACAATTTGCGTTTATCAAAACCTATGGGCGTTGTGTGGATGATATGGTGGTGCTGGCACCGGCAGCTATCAAGCTGTCGTTTGGTGAAAATCCGATGTCCACCTACGGAGCTAACGGAGCCATGCCTGCCACCCGAATGGGAATTGCTTCCGTGATCCGGGAAGAACTGCATCGGGCAAAGCAGTATCTTGAAAAGCCGGACGCAAAGAAGGATTTTAGGCTGGAGTGTTACCGTGAACTGTTTGAGGGAAAGATTCCGCTGAAAGCCCATGTCCATCGGACTGATGATATCTTTACGGCAATTCGAATAGCAAGGGAATTTGGACTCGCATTAACTTTGGATCACTGCACAGAGGGACATTTGGTTGCCCGGGAGATCGCTGCCAGCGGATATCCTGCCATTGTGGGTCCTTCGCTGGCATCCCGGACAAAGGAAGAGGTAGCATATTCCGATTTCAAAACTCCCGGTATTCTCCTTAAGGCTGGTGTGACGGTTGCATTAACTACAGACCATCCGGTTTCCCGCATTCAGTATCTGCCGCTGTGTGCGGCGCTGGCGGCAAAAGAGGGGATGGGGGAAGAAGCGGCTCTTCGTGCCATCACAATTGATGCGGCGAAAATATGCCGGGTCGACCATAGATTGGGAAGTCTTAAAGAGGGGAAGGATGCAGATCTTGCGATATTTGACGGAAATCCTCTGGAAACAACTTCCTCAGTATGTATGACGATTATTAACGGAAAAGTTGTGTGGCCACAAAAATGAGAGTCAACGATATTCTTGTATCGTAGGAACGCGATAGCGTGATTCAGACAGGCCATCAACAATAGGGCATGGTTTGTTTCTGAAATCACATACTATTTCAGGAGATAATATGATGGATTCAATTTGGACTACAGACGTACAAATGCCAAGATTTCCGCAGCTGGACGGAAGTTTGCAAACAGAAGTGTTGATCATAGGCGGTGGTCTGGCGGGGATTTTGTGTGCCTGGAAGTTGACCCAAGCAGGAGTAGACTGTGTTCTGATCGAACAGAACCGGATCATGAGTGGGGTCAGCGGCAGGACTACTGCAAAGCTCACTGCACAACACGGGCTTATTTTTGCAAAGCTTTTGAAAAAACACGGTCCGGAAAAAGCCAGGCTGTACTGGCAGGCCAATCGGGATGCCGTAACGGCATTGGGGGGACTGGCCCGAAGCATGGACTGCGATTTTCGAGTACAGAACAGTTATCTGTATGCAACGGGCAGTACGGAGAAACTGGAAGCGGAAATGGCAGCCTGCCGGCAGCTGGGGATCCCGGTTTGCTGGGAAAACACAGTAACCCTACCGTTTCCTGTGACCGGTGCGTTAAGACTTCCGGACCAAGGTCAGTTTCATCCTCTGAAATTGGCTGCCCATTTGGCAAAGGCCTTGCCCATATACGAAAATACCAAAGCCTTGGCTTTTGTTGGTAACCGGGTGCAGACCCCAAAGGGTACGATCACTGCTGAGAAGATCATTGTGGCGACTCATTTTCCGATGCTGAATAAGCATGGCGCTTACTTTCTGAAACTGTATCAGCAGCGATCCTATGTCATTGCGGTAGAAAATGTGGAGCAGCTGGAAGGCATGTACCTGGACTGTGCGGACAACGGTTTATCCCTGCGCAGTGCCGGTAAGTGGCTTCTGCTCGGTGGTGGAGGTCACCGTACCGGGAAACAGGGGCTTAATTGGAAACTTCCGGAGGCAGCGGCACAGCGGTATTATTCCCATGCACAAATCGTGGCCCGCTGGGCAACACAAGACTGCATGAGTTTGGATGGTATGCCATATATTGGACGCTACAGTAACACAACCCCCAATCTGTATGTTGCCACAGGCTTTCAAAAATGGGGCATAAGCTCTTCGATGGCAGCCGCCTCTGTTCTGACGGATTTGATCCGGGATAAAGAAAACCCATATGCTTCCTTATTCTCTCCCCAGCGCAGTATGGTGCATAAGCAACTATTTGTTAATAGCATGGAAGCTACGGCGAATCTGCTCATGCCTACCAAACCCCGCTGTCCGCATCTTGGATGTGCTCTGCATTGGAATAAAGCAGAGCGCTCCTGGGATTGTTCATGCCATGGCTCCCGGTTCGATGAGAAGGGAAAGGTGCTGAACAATCCGGCAACAGATGGCATGAAGCATCCTCCACTCTGACATGCTAATTGATTCTCAGTGGAATATATAAAACCTCTCCCAAACCCATAAATCGGTGCCCGGAGAGGTTATCTGATTATCGCCTGGACATTTTATTTGCCACATCGCCATAGAGCGGGGGTGCCAACCCAAAATCGCACCGTCGAAGAGGTTCCCAAGTAGGGCCGAGAGACCGCCGGCAACGCTGCTGTTGACTCCAATAAAGTGAAGAATGAGACAATAAGAATCCAGCTCGCTGGAGTAACATCCGGAGGGCGGGATTCTTGCATTAGCAAAAGCGTTAGCATTTTGTGTTCTTTGTTAGCATTTTTGCATCATAATATCGAAAGCACGTTCGTTATAAACAAATATGAGATATTAGAAAAACATGGTAAAATAAAGAAAAACCGCCCCAAACGTTTGTTATGGGCGGTTTTGTCATGTCTATGCAATACAGAAAAGATATTTTATCACGGGAAATTCAGTGGAGGGACTGAACCCATGTGACTCAATGATTTGAATAACGCCGGAGAAGCAGTTCTCTGAATTTCTTACCAGGCATGAAGTATTCCGTTTTTCCATTCACTTTCTGTGTCACGATCCAATCAAAATTCATTTTTCGATTTATTTCAAAGGTTTTCAGAATGCCGTTCTCAATGAAATCATAGAAGCGATAACCATCTTCTGTAAAGGCCGTTTGATTGCGGTTCAGCGTTGCGATGATGCTTCTGTCAGTGATTCTGCTGAAGCAGATCATGGATCTTTCTGAGAAAAAGCGTTCCAGCGCAGATTGCATTTGCTGGTCATCCTTGTACAGTTCGATGAGATAACCGGAAATATAGTTTCCGACATCTTGCAAATCTCCCATTTTTATATCGATCAGAAACAGCGTAAACTTGCTTGCAAAATGCACCAACTGCAAACACTTGCGCCGATCGAAGTAGAAAAGCTTTGCGCCCCATTGAAGCATCCGGTCCCCGCTTTCTTTCTCAATAACTGCCTGCGCGAGCATGTTCACGGGATAACGCAGATCCTGGGGCATTTTCAGTTTATAGCGCTCGATTGTCTCTTTTGTTGCATAGATAATCATGATTAATCTCCTTGATACAGGATCTTGAAATAGTGATGAATTGTTTTGTTTAATCATATCACACTGTCAGTTGAATAACAACACAAAATGGCACGGGTTTTGTCAAGGATAATTTTCACCGCAAAGAATTATTATGCAGAAATTGGTCGTTTGCAAACCAGTTTCAATAAAGCGAGTTCCTCCAAGGTGGCTTAGTTAGCACCTTAGAGGAATTTGTCTAATTATGATCACTTCGCAAAATTATACGACTAAACTGCATTGGAATTTCAAAATCTGTTTAGTAGTTTTCGTACCGTTGCATTAGTGATAGCAACCAATTCATTTATACCAATGAAGCAGTCTCCTTTCACATCTTATCTAATGCTGCACACGACCCATGTTTCGTTCTGCATTTCCATGTCGATAGTCGCAGCAAATGGTTTTGAAAACTCTCCCCAGATTAAAACGCCAGAAAGATCAACTACAGCAGATTCATCTGCAATATCGGTTTTAAGAATAGTGAATTCCACTTTCGGAAGTTTATCCGGATCAATTGCTCCATCCGTCACAAACGGAAGAGCGGGCATAACTGTTTTGAGCGGGGTGATATAGGAAGCAATGGACATGCCTTTTTCGCCGACAGAAAACGATAAGACTTTTTCAATTTGAGATGACCAATCTTCATCAATGCATGCTATAATGCCATCAACATCAAAACTGTTGATAGCATTCTCAAGAATCTCTATGGTGTTCTCCGGTTTGGACAGTTCGTTGGAACAACCGACAAACAGAGAACACATTACGGCAGTCAGAAGAAATGCTGCTACTATTTTTTGAAACTTATGAATTACACTCCTTACAACATTGTACATTATACATCGTCAGCTGTAACTGCTTTACAGGTAAATTTTCAAAGTTCCCTGCTTATTTTGCGTAGGAGATAGTATGAAGTTCAAACATCTAATGTCCAACGATAAACCTTTCGGTGATAAATACACACCTTACTTCGTAGTACAACTAAAATGTAAAAAGCAGAGTTGGTATGGATTAGAAGTTATCAACATTGACGATATGCAGCTTAATACATATTGGTAAAATTACCTCAACGAATAAGGAATGTTAATTATGAAGAAACCAAGGACAGAGCACTCAGCCGCGAGTGTCTTTCTTAACACTGTGCAGCGCGACGTTACCGATAATAAGGAGAACCACAACAAATACAAGCAGGATCAGCCACACCTCCCAGAGGTGCTCCGCTGTGTACAAGAAAGCTTCGTCTGCCTCATGGGGGATCATAGGAAGTTCCTCCTGAAGCCGGAGAGGCAGATCATTCAGATTGCTGATACTGCCCAGAGCTTCCATGCCCCATCGGCTGAGCATAACTGCAGAAACACTGGAAGCGGTACCCTCCATTGCGAATAACACACCGGAGAACAGCAGCTGCACGATCAAGATGTAAGGAGACATCTGGCTGGCGAGCTGCTCATTTTTGACGATACAGGAAATGCACAGTCCCATGGTGTCTGCTGCAAAAACGATTAGGAAGATCGTAATGTAGTATTCCAGCATAGCAGAGCCGAAAATGAGACCTTCAGACGGAAGCTCGTTGTCGTAAGCCCAATGGACACCGTAAAAGCTCAGGCATAAGCTGACCAGCCGGAAGCTGTGGCTGGCTGTGGCGCTGTTTGTGTCCGGCCTGATCACCGCCTTTGGAGGTTCCGGCGAGGTGGCCGAGACCGTCTCCGGCTGCATCATGCAGGGCGCCGCCGTGATCAGCTACGTCCTCGCCGAAGGCTGGGCCGATGCCGCAAATGCCTGTGGTGAGTAAAAAGGTGAAATGACAAAGCAATAGACAAAAAAGAACGGCACCCCCACAGGTGCCGTTCTTCTTATAAGCGCTTCTCAAAGACAAATAACTCGCCAATCATTATAACCGGAAAGCCAAATTGTTCGTATAAGAAACATTGGTCGGAGTAGCGGGATTCGAACCCGCGGCCTCTTGGACCCGAACCAAGCGCGATACCAAACTTCGCCATACCCCGATAGACCTAGATATTATAATGAGATTTCCTCTTCTTGTCAAGTCCCGGGTGGTATTTTGCTCTGATTCTCCGTGTAAAATGCATCGAGGTGATAGAATGGCATATCGTATTGATTACGGACCGCAAGGGATCGAACACCGGGGAAGTGGAAAAGGCATACTCAGAATACAAATCATGACGGCTGCGTTTCTGCTGCTGTTCATACTGGCTGTCAGACATCAGTGGCCGGATGGAGCTAAGAAGATGCGGGAATGTCTGCTTCCGGGTGGGGAAGTGCATGAAGCCGCATTTACTGAATTTGTTGCGGAAATCAGCGGTGGAGAGCCGGTAGGACAGGCTTTGACTGTGTTTTGCAGGAAGATCATTGAAAACGCGAAGGTTGATTGAGGTTTCACCTTGGGCATTGATCGGTATGGCAGCAATGCTGATGCTGCTTCCGCTTCGCTGGGTAGTGGGTGCCGCGATTGCCGGATTATTTCATGAGCTGTGCCATTTCCTGGCGATTCGGCTGTGCGGCGGAGAAGTGACCGATTTTTTGATCGGTGCCGGCGGAGCAAAAATGCGGATCACCGCAATGAGTCCGATTAAAGAAATGCTCTGCGCGGCGGCAGGCCCCATCGGGAGTTTTGCGCTGCTTATGCTTGCAGGATATGCTCCTGCTGCCGCTCTGTGCGGATTTGCACAGGGGATATTTAACCTTTTACCTGTTTACCCGCTGGATGGAGGCAGGATCCTGCGGTGCATTCTGGAAATGGCATATCCGCGGGTCTCTTATTCGTTGATACACGGTACGGAACTTGTTATGAAGTGTTTTAGCCTGTGCGCAATGATCAGCCTGCTGTTTGCACTTGATCTGCTGATATGGATCCCGCTTCTGTTGCTGAAACTCCTTCCGGAGAAAAACCCCTTGCAAAGATGCCGAACAAAGGGTACAATATAAAAAGATTATATTGAAGAGGTATATCTATGACCGAATTGATAAACAGAATTCTGCCTACTGTGCAGAAACCTGCCCGCTATACGGGTGGAGAATATAATGAGATCCGGAAGAATCCTGACGAAGTTCGTGTGCGTGTTGCATTCTGTTTCCCGGATACTTACGAGATTGGTATGTCCAATGTGGGTATGCGGATCCTTTACGGTGTGATGAACGAGATGGATGGTGTCTGGTGCGAACGTGTCTTTGCTCCCTGGGGTGATATGGAAGAAGCGATGCGCGCCAATGGCCTGCCATTATGGGCACTGGAGAGCCAGGATCCTGTTAAAGACTTTGACATGGTTGCATTTACCATCGGATATGAAATGGCTTACTCCAATGTGCTGAATATGATGCGTCTTGCTGGAATTCCGCTCCACGCCAGGGACCGTCATGATCTCAAGGGCATTGTCTTTGCCGGTGGTGTCTGCACTTTTAATCCGGAGCCTTTGGCGGATTTCTTTGATTTCTTTTCTCTGGGCGAGGGAGAGGAGAGTACGGTGGAAATTGTAGCTCTCTATGACCACGCCAAGGCGGAAGGCTGGAGCAAAGAACAGTACCTGAAGGAAGTATCCAGGATTCCCGGTGTATATGTTCCCAGCTTCTATGAGCATCAGTACAACGAGGACGGTACATTGGCGTCCATCGTGCCGCTAGACGGCGCGCCTGGCAAGATCACCAAGCGGATTGTTGAGAATCTGGACAATGCTTATTGGCCTACCAAGATGATTGTACCTTCCACTGAAATCGTCCATGACCGCGCTAACCTGGAAGTATTCCGCGGATGCATCCGTGGATGCCGTTTTTGCCAGGCTGGATTTTCCTGTCGTCCGGTCCGCAAGAAGAGTCCGGAGGTTCTCTACCGCAATGCAGTTGAAATGCTGGAGAATTCCGGAAACAACGAAATTACGCTGTCCAGTTTGTCTACATCCGACTACCGCGGACTAAAAGAACTGACGGATCAGATGATCCCATATTGTTCTGAGCACCGGATTAATCTGTCCGTACCTTCTCTTCGCGCGGACAACTTCTCCAGGGAATTGATGGAAAAACTGCAGACTGTCCGCAAGAGCGGCCTGACTTTTGCACCTGAAGCCGGAACCCAACGTCTGAGAGATGTTATCAACAAAAATCTGACGGAAGACGAGATCCTGACCACCTGTGCAAACGCATTTGCCGGAGGCTGGAATAACGTAAAGCTGTACTTTATGCTTGGCCTGCCGACTGAGACGGATGAGGATGTTCTGGGTATTGCGGATCTGGTGTACAAGGTCATCAAGACATGGAAAGAACATGCAGCCAACAAGAAGCGTGCCGTTCGCATCCATGTGGCGACTGCTTATTTCGTTCCCAAACCCCATACACCATTCCAGTGGGAAAAGCAGATCACACCTGATGAGTATCTGCGCCGCTGCCGGCTGTTAAAGGGACATTTTTATTCCAAGTGCATTGAATACAACTACCATGCGCCGGACTTGAGCCGTCTGGAAGCCATTTTTGCCCGGGGCGACCGCCGATTGGCTCCTGTTCTGGAGGAAGCAACCATGAATGGTGCCAGACTGGATGGCTGGGATGAGTACTTTAACTACTCGATCTGGTTTGATGCCATCAACAAATGTGGCATTGATCCCGATTTCTATACGACACGCGGTTATGGCGAGGATGAGATCCTGCCCTGGGATACCATTGATGTCGGTGTCAGCAAGAGATTCCTGCTGCGAGAGCGCCATCGCGCCCAGGAAGGCGTTGTAACGCCAGACTGCCGCCATGGTTGTGCCGGTTGCGGTGCAAATTGTCTGCTGAAGGAGGTTGCGTGCGATGCCTAGACTGCTCTTTGAAAAGAAAGGTAATGCCGTCTGGATCTCTCATCTGGATCTGATGCGATTGTTTCAGCGCGCATTTAAGCGCGCAGGGCTGCCGCTGACCCATACGCAGGGATATAACCCCAGGCCATCGGTGTCCATTGCACTTCCGCTGAGTGTCGGAATTGACAGCAGCTGTGAGATCCTGGACTTTGATCTGGACGGAGAGAACGCAGCCAATGGTGAGATCCGGGAACGTCTGAATCAGGCGTTGGTGGACGGTGTGAGAGTCCTGGAAGTCTATAATGAAGGCCAAAAGATCAAATTCCTGGCGCTCCTGGACTGCGTGGTTTCTCTGGAATATGACGATGGAGCATCTGATGAAACTGTGTCCGCAATTCAGGGACTTTTTGGCAGGGAAGAAGTGCTGGTGGAGAAGAAGACCAAATCCGGCGAGATTCAGAATCAGAATATCATCTCCATGATCCGCAGGATCATGGTCTCCCGGAAGGGGCAGAACACAGTGGAGCTTCGTGCCCTGATCTGCTGCCAGAATCCGACCCTGAATCCCATGCAGATGGTTGCGGCGATCGAAAAGTATTTACCGGATCGGAAACCGGACTTTGCAAAGTGCAGCCGGCTTGAGATCTATGACAACAACGAGACTATTTTCAGATAAGGAGATATTCAATATGGATGAGAAGAACTTCATTGAACTCGAAGAGTGCCCCTGCTGCCGCGGCGGCGGTATGCTGATTCATGAAGGTGGCTGGAGTGTTCAGGTCGAGTGCATGATCTGCGGCGCGCACACTGTATACCTTGAATATGATAATGAGGAACAGAAGGCAGAAGCAGAGCGTGGTGTTGCCCGTCTGTGGAACATCGGTAAGGTCATTAAGCAGGATCCTGGCGAATGATTCTGCACTTCAGAAAAATTTTTTGAAATTCTGAAAATAATGCTTGCTTTTTCTGACAGGATGTGCTAATATATTTGAGCAGTCGAGAGACGCAAGCATATTTCCGGGTTTGGCGAAGTTTGGTATCGCGCTTGAATGGGGTTCAAGAGGCCGCTGGTTCGAATCCAGTAACTCGGACCAAAAGGGCAAGTTTCGAAAGAAACTTGCCCTTTTTCTTGTTACTCCTTGCAGGGAAAAAGTGCTGATCCACTCTGTTGCTTGCATGTACAACCGGATGCACCGGTTGCATCATATTGTATTGATCATGTGCCGCAGTCGAAGAGACATCTGACGTAACAGGCGGAACCGGTGAACGTCAGCGCGAAGAAGAACAGAAGAAGACCGACGAGAATTGCGCTGAGAACGCTTGTTGCTACAATGCCGAATGCCAGAAGGATCAGTGTAATGAGAATGGATCCCAGGATACCGGTAAGCAGGATGTTAAGCGCTGAACATATACAAGAGTTACCTCCGTTCTTTAGTGCTGCTGCAGCAACCAGTACAGCAAGGTATCCGACAGAAATGCCGAATGCAACCCACACGAATGCTGTGCTGACGGTGATTGCTGCGGTGATCTGAAAGAATGCCGCCAGCACACCGATGATCGTGCTGGCGACAATTGCGGCGACGGTACAGTTGAATTTGCTGTTGCAGTTGAATATAGACATTTATTTCACCTCCCATTACAGGTTATGAGTCGCTGAAGGAAAATGTGCGTCATTTCGACATGACCAGCAATCTTTGGGCAGTTTGCAAAGATGGAGGGGTGGTTGTGTGCACGATAGTCCTGGTTATGACGACTTACAAAAATAAATTCAAATAAAACAAAAAAAGTACTTGATTTTTTGCAAACGATGTGCTAATATATCTGAGCAGTCGAGAGACGCAAATATGTTTCCGGGTTTGGCGAAGTTTGGTATCGCGCTTGAATGGGGTTCAAGAGGCCGCTGGTTCGAATCCAGTAACTCGGACCATCTAGGTAGAACACTATAGATGCAACTCGAAAGAAGTTAGCATCTATAGTGTTTTTCTTTTATATTCCATGGTTTCTGAAGGTGAATAATTCGGAAATTTACATATAAATGTTGACACAAACTTTTCGGAGACCATAGATGCACTTTCCGTTTTCGAAGGCTTTGGACAGGATCCTCTGAGTTTAAGAACGTATATTGGCAGCGCATTTTTTGATTTGCCCGATTTGGATCGGGGAATTCAAAAAAGGCACTACTATTTTGAATATAAATTTGAGCCGGAGATCCGGGAGCGTTTGCTCTCAGATTTCCGGCTCTTTTTGTTTTCAAGATCAAAGACAATTTGTCCATTATTTTTTGTTTTTGAGTGAAACGAATTGATAGATATTGAGTTATTTTGTAGAACAGCACGTACAATTCATAAAAATAGACAGACGAGTATTCCGAAGAAATGTAGTTGAACCAGTGCAATATCAGCGGTCCGATTTCAATAGACTGCTGTGCAAAAAAATAAACAAAACGCAGGAGGAACTATGGAAAAGAAAAAATTCAAACTCGGCCTGGTGCCCAAGCTGATCATTGCGATCATTGTGGGTATCCTCATCGGACAGTTTATGCCCGAACCCATCTGCCGGATCGTTGTGACCCTGTCCGGCTTCTTCAGCAACTTCCTTAAATTCGTCATTCCCCTGATGATCCTGGCATACGTGACCATGGGCATCGCTGACCTGTCTCAGGGCGCCGGCAAGCTGCTGCTGATCACAGTGGCTCTGGCTTACGGCTCTACCCTGATCGCAGGCTCTGCATCTTACCTTGTGGCTTCCAATCTCTTCCCCAGCTTTATGAGCGCTGATGCCATGGAGAAGATCGCTGAGACTGCCGGTATCACTCTGGCTCCCTTCTTCTCAATTAGCATTCCCCCCATTCTGGACACCCTGTCCGCTGTCGTCCTGGCATTCATCCTGGGCCTGTGCCTGTCCACCATGCGCGGTAAGCAGATCGGCAACTCCCTGTATAACGGTGTGAAGGATTTCTCCACCATCATCGACAGGGTGCTGGGCAAGATCATCATCCCTCTGCTGCCCCTGTATATCTGCGGTACGTTCACTGATATGACCAAGTCCGGTAAGACCTTTGCTATCCTGAGCATCCTGTGGAAGGTCTTCATCGTTGTCATTATCATGCACATCATCTGCATTGTGCTGCAGTTTGTCGTGGCAGGTATTGTCAGCAAGAAGTCTCCTTTCGCCATGATCAAGAAGCAGATCCCCGGATACACCACCGCTCTGGGTACCCAGTCTTCTGCAGCTACCATCCCCGTGAACCTGAAGTGCGCTGAGAGCATGGGCGTCTGCGAGCAGATCCGTAACTTTGTTGTGCCTCTGTGCGCCAACATCCATATGGCAGGCTCCATGATTACCATCACCGCCTGCGCTACCGCCGTCTGCCTGATGAACCAGCTGCCCATCAGCCTGGGTACTGTCGTCCCCTTCATCATGACTCTGGGCATCGCCATGGTTGCTTCTCCTGGTGCTCCCGGCGGCTCCATCATGACTGCTCTGCCTTTCCTGTACATGGTCTTCGGCGCTGAAGCGGGCGATCCCAACGGCCCCATTTGCGCCATCATGGTTGCCCTGTACATCACCCAGGACTCCTTCGGCACCGCCTGCAACGTCTCCGGCGACAATGCCATCGGCGTCATCGTGGATACAATCTATAACAAGTTCATCAAGAAGTGATCTGAGGAGGTACCAACGTGTCTTTTATCAGTGTTTTTGACGTGCTTGGTCCCAATATGATCGGCCCTTCCAGCTCTCACACCGCGGGCGCTGCCATCATCGGATATCTGGCACAGAAAATGATCAACGGCCCCATTGTGAAGGTTGCCTTTACTCTGTACGGCTCTTTTGCCAAGACATACCGGGGGCACGGCACTGACCGCGCCCTGCTGGGCGGTGTTATGGGCTTTCGCACCGATGATGTCCGGATCCGAGATTCCTTTCAGATCGCAAAGGACAACGGCATCGAGTTTTCATTTATTCCCAATGAAACGGAGACAGAAGTACATCCCAATACAGTGGATGTGAAAATGGTCAACGAGCAGGGACATCAGATGACCATTCGTGGTGAATCCCTGGGCGGAGGCAAGGTACGCATTGTCCGGATCAACGGCGTTGATGTGGACTTCAGCGGCGAATACAGTGCCATCATCGTGGTGCAGCAGGACAAGCCTGGCGTCGTTGCTCACATTACGCAAACGCTCAGCAATATTGGCATCAACATCGCCTTTATGCGCCTGTTCCGTGAAAAGAAGGGACAGATTGCATATACCATCGTGGAAACGGACGATGTACTGCCTGAAAATCTGTCGCAGTATCTGCGCATCAACAAGAATATCCATGACACCATGATCGTGCAGCTGTAAGGAGATGGGTGATAAAGATGACTGATTTTAAGAATGCAACTGAGCTGCTGATGCTTTGCATCGATGAAAATCTGAAAATCTCCGAGGTCATGATGCGCCGGGAGATCGAAGCAGGGGAGACCACCCGTGAAATTTCCAGCAGTCGGATGCACCGCGCCTGGGAGATTATGCGCCAGTCTGCCCTCGGTCCCATCGAGACGCCTGTGCGCTCCATTGGTGGCCTGATCGGCGGCGAAGCCAGAAAGCTGACTCGTTACCAGAAGGAACACCAGGGAATCTGCGGCGGTGTTGTGAGCAAGGGCATTACCTACGCCATGGCAGTTCTGGAGACCAACGCTTCCATGGGCCTGATCGTGGCAGCTCCCACTGCCGGCTCTGCAGGTATTGTCCCCGGCGTTATGCTGGCTATGCAGGAAGAGTACGGATTCTCTGATGAGCAGATCGTGGAAGCGCTGTTCAACGCCGGCGCTATCGGCTACATCGCCATGCGCAACGCAACTGTGGCAGGCGCCGTGGGCGGATGTCAGGCAGAGGTTGGCGTTGCTTCTGCCATGGCAGCTTCTGCTGCCGTGGAGCTGCTGGGCGGTACACCGCAGCAGTGCATGGATGCGGCATCCACCGTGCTGACCAATATGCTGGGCCTGGTTTGTGACCCGGTCCATGGTCTGGTGGAATATCCCTGCCAGAACCGCAACGCAGCCGGTGTGGCCAATGCCCTGATCGCAGCGGAAATGACAATGGCAGGCATCACCCAGCTGATCCCACTGGATGAGATGATGGACACCATGTATGTGGTGGGCAAGCGGATGCCTCCGGAGCTGCGTGAGACCGCTCTGGGCGGTTGCGCGGTAGCACCGTCTGCCTGTGCTTGTTGCTGTAATCTGTAAGCAATAATGTAATGAATGTGTGAGCCACTCCATACGCCGGAAATCAAAGGTCCGGCGTATGGAGTGTGTTCTTATCCTGGTATTTTCCTTGAAAAATCAGATGATTTCGGTTATTCTTAAGAAAATATCTTCCAGAAGATGGAGGCTCGGTCATGAAATCATCAGAGCGAAAACAGGTCCTCGTATTCAGTATGCTGATCATTCTGCTGGCTCAGATCAACCTGCATATATTTGCCAGCAATTTCCGCGTGTCCATGGGCGTTCTGCTGCTGCCGGTGCTGGTTTTTTTGCACCGGAGGATTCCGGTGCTGCCCATTGCAGTTCTGGCGGGGCTGGGCGTGTGCCTGTCCCGGGCGTTGATCCATTCCGTGATGCGCTCCTTTGAGCTCAGCGCCTTTGCGGATTTTTACCCGGAGCTGGTTTTCTATGTGTTCTACGGTCTGATGTTTCATTTCCATTGCCACAGGCATGATTATCGGATTCCCCACCGACGTTGTTACGCGGCACTGTTTCTGATGGACTACCTGGCGAATCTGCTGGAAATGATCTGCAGACTGCAGCTGAAAGCCTTTACGTTTCCGTTGCAGGCTGATATTCTGCTGGTGGCAGCTGTTCGGACACTGATCCTCTGGACCATCATCAGCGGCCTGAGTCAGTACAAGTTCCTTCTGTTCAGTACGGCCCATGCAAACCGTTACCAGCGGCTGATCCTGCTGATCTCCAAGCTGAATTCCGAGATCATCTGGATGCGTAAGAATTCGGCCATGATCGAGGATGCTATGGCAAAATCCTACCGCCTCTATGGCCAGCTTCAGGAACAGCAGGCTGTGCCCGAAGTGACCCAGAGCGCCCTGAATGTGGCGAAGGACATTCATGAAGTGAAGAAAGAATATGTGATGATCCTGCGGGGCATTTCGGAAGCACTGGAACTAAATCTTCGTGATGAGGTCATGTCCCTTTCCGATATAATGAAGGTGTTGGAAAACGCCATGAATCTGCTGGCGGATCAGCAGGGAAAGCAACTGGAATTTCTTATCGACATCCAGAACAATTTCAAAACTGACAAGCATTATTTCCTTCTGTCGGTGCTGCGCAATCTCCTAACCAATGCAGTGGAGGCCAGTCGGAAGGATACTATCAGCCTGGGTTTTATCCAGACGGAGGCAGAGGGACAATATCTGTTCTCAGTCTGTGACGATGGCCCGGGTATTCCAACTGAGTAT
This sequence comes from Oscillospiraceae bacterium, assembly GCA_017620525.1. Lineage (GTDB taxonomy): Bacteria > Bacillota > Clostridia > Oscillospirales > Oscillospiraceae > Faecousia. Next base: position 101,972 of record JAGAUY010000045.1, read on the forward strand.
CTGGAGCAGATTTTTTTGCCCGGGTTCTCAACGAAAATCAATTTTGACACCGGTGAAATTAACCGCGGTCTTGGATTGAATCTGGTGGAGGATGTGATCATGAACCAGCTCCAGGGCTCTATCAGTGTCCAGTCCCGACCGGGCAGCACAGTCTTTTCCATTATCATTCCCAGAGAACAGCTGGAGGTACAGCAATGATGAAGATCTATCTGATCGATGATGATACCAATGTCCTGCATATTCTGAAGATGATCATTCAGGCGAAAAACCTGGGGGAAATCTGCGGCCTGTGCCATTCCCCGGTGGACGCCCAGGAGGATTTGAAATACATACAGCCGGACATTGTGATAGTGGATCTGCTCATGCCCGATATGGACGGCATTACCTTTGTCAGACAGGCAAAAGCGCAGTTTGAGGACATCGCGTTCATCATGCTTTCCCAGGTATCCAGTAAGGATATGATATCCGCCGCCTATGAAAGCGGTGTGGAATTCTTTATCCAGAAGCCCATCAACGCTATTGAGGTAGAGAGTGTGCTGACAAAGGTTAGTCACAGCCTCTCGATGCGGCGGACGCTGAACAGTATGCAGAACCTGCTGATGACGCAAATGCAGGCACTTGCATCGAAGCCAGCTGCCCCAAAAGCTGAGAATATTTATATCCAGAAGGTAACAGAGATCTTACAGCGTCTGGGTATTGCTGGCGAAATCGGATGTAAGGATATTATCAATGTGGTGGATTATATGGTGACACACAGGGATGAGGCTGCAGACATGACGCTGCTGGACCTGTGTGCCCAATCCTCTGACACACCCAAATCAGTGGAACAGCGCATCAGAAGAACAGTCAATACTGCCATGGTCAACCTGGCCCACCTGGGTCTGGAAGATTACGCCAACGATACGTTTGTTGAATACTCGAATACGCTTTTCAATTTTGAGCAGATCCGCCGGGAGATGGATCACATCCGGGGGAAAAGCTTAAAAGGTGGAAATGTGAAAATTCGGAATTTTCTGAGCGCACTTGTATCGTATTGCTGCAAGTAATATCAACTAACAGCATTGGACTTGTAATGAAAGTCCTGTCTTTTAAGAAATAATCTTTCTGTGAATTTCTGTGGACCCCATTGCGGTAAAATATCAAATTGGATTTGTGACTCAATCAGAGAAGTAACTTGCTTCAAAAGTGTGTACTAAGGACATAAAGACCGAAAGAGCATTGGCTTTTCGGTCTTTATCTTTTTGTGAATCGGATTTCATATAAAAGTGGCCATTTGGTTTGCACCGGTGGCGATATGGTAAAACCAGTCAAAAAACATGAAAAATCAGTAAAATATTACTTGACTTTGCGTATACATTGTGATAAACTAAATCGGTCTGAAATCAAGGTGAGTCCTCTGCGCAGAACATCTGACGCATGAACGCCTAATATCTTAAGGAGGACATTTAGAAATGGATTTAGTTAAGGCCCTGTCTAGCCAGTACATGAAGGAAGAGCTGCCCGAGGTTAAGGTCGGCGACACCGTTCGTGTTCATGTGCGTATCAAGGAAGGCTCTCGTGAGCGTATTCAGGTGTTCGAAGGCACCGTCATTGCCCGTAAGCATGGCGGCATCGCTGAGACCATCACTGTCCGCCGTATTTCCTACGGTGTCGGCTGCGAGAAGGTTTTCCCCCTGCATTCTCCCAATGTTGCTATGATCGAGACTGTCCGTAAGGGTAAGGTCCGTCGTGCAAAGCTGTACTACCTGCGTTCTCGCTTCGGCAAGGCTGCAAAGGTCAAGGAGAAGGTCTAATCATAAGATTAATAAAAGAAGAGAGCTTCGGCTCTCTTTTTTTATTGCAAATTTTAACTTTCTTTGAAAAAGAGAAAAATGCACTTTTCAGATTGGATGAATTTGTGTATAATCAAAATGCAATGTTATGCACAGGAGGGAAAAGTATGGTTAAGAAACAGGAAACTGAGGAAAAAGAACCGATCTCGTGGAAGAAAAGCGTCATGCTGTATCTGCATGACTTGATATATATGCTCGCTGCCATCATCATCACGCTGCTTCTGTTTTTCAGGGTTGTGATCGTTTCCGGTCCGTCCATGTATCAGACGCTCTGGGACGGTGACTGGCTGCTTCTTGTAAGCAATCTGTTTTATCAGGAGCCGGAATTCGGCGATATCATTGTCGCAAGTCAGGATACATTCAACGATGGGGAGCCTATTGTCAAGCGTGTCATTGCTCTTGAGGGGCAGACGGTGGATATAGATTTCCAGGAAGGCATCGTTTATGTGGATGGAGTGGCACTGGAAGAGGATTATACCTACACACCGACCAATATGCAGGAAGGAATGACGTTCCCGCTGACGGTGGATGAAGGCTGCATCTTTGTTATGGGTGATAACCGCAACAAATCCAAGGACAGCCGAAACCCTGAGATCGGACAGGTTGATAAAAGAGAGGTTCTGGGCAAGGCAGTATTTCTGATCTTCCCCGGAACAGATGAAGGAAATGCCGAACGTCAGTTCAGCAGAATTGGAGTGCTAAACTAATGGAACAAGATAAAATGAATATTCAATGGTATCCCGGTCATATGACCAAGACCCGGCGTCAGATCGAAGCTGATCTGAAGCAGGTGGATGCGGTCTGTGAGATCGTGGATGCCCGTATTCCGATGTCCAGCCGCAATCCGGATATTGATTCCATCTGTGGAAATAAACCCCGGGTGATCGTGCTGAACCGAATGGATCTTGCGGATCCTGTCGCTACCAAGCAGTGGGCGGCGTATTTCAGAAACAAGGGCATGACCGTTGTAATGACCGACTGTAAGAGCAGGAAGGGGATTGCTGACTTTAACCCCGCTGTACGGCTGGCCTGTAAAGAGAAGATTGAACGCGACCAGGCGAGGGGAATGAACCGTCCTGTGCGTCTGATGGTCGTGGGAATTCCCAATGTGGGAAAATCCACGCTGATCAACCAGGTGTCCGGACGAAAGGGCGCCAAGGCGGAGAATCGTCCCGGTGTTACCCGTGGCAAGCAGTGGGTGACAGTGGATTCCGGTCTGCAGCTGCTAGATACCCCTGGTATCCTGTGGCCCAAGTTTGAAGATCCTGAGGTTGGCATGATGCTGGCCTATACCGGTGCCGTCAAGGAGGGCGTTATTGACCTGGAGGAACTGGCATGCCGGCTGATGCAGCTGCTTTGGCAGCGGTATCCTCAGGCAATCAAAGACCGGTACGGTATCGAAGAGCCGGAAGAATCCACCGGATTTCTTGGATACGACCTGCTGATTGAGGCCGGCCGCAAACGCGGCTTCCTGATGGCCCGCGGAGAGATCAACACGGAAAGAATGGCAAAGGTTCTGGTTGATGAATACCGCAGCGGCAAGCTGGGCCGTTTTACGCTGGAAGTGCCGGAGGTAACGTAATGAGTGAGATTACTATGTGGGAAATTGAGGATGAATACTACAGCGATGGCTGCAGCGTGATTTGCGGTGTGGATGAAGCCGGTCGGGGCCCTCTGGCAGGTCCCGTCTGTGCGGCTGCGGTTATTTTGCCCAAGCATCTTCAGCTGCCCGGTCTGAATGACTCCAAGAAGCTGACAGACAAGAAAAGAAGAGAACTCTATCCGCTGATCAAGGAGCAGGCCATTGCCTGGGGGATCGGTTTTGCGACACATCAGGAGATCGATGAGATCAATATTCTTCAGGCAACCTACCTCGCCATGGAGCGTGCGCTGGAGCAGCTGACTGTAAAGCCGGATCTGGCACTGATTGACGGAAACCGGGCAAAGGACTTCGGGATCCCGGTCCGGACTGTGGTCAAAGGCGACAGCCTCAGCGCCAATATTGCTGCGGCATCCATTTTGGCAAAAGTAACCCGTGATGATCTGATGCTGCAGATGGCTGAAGAGTATCCCGGATACGGATTTGAGGTACATAAGGGATATGGCACCAAGGCGCACTATGAGGCGCTGCGGTCTCGGGGACCCTGTGCCATCCACCGGGTGACGTTCCTCAGGAAGTTCTATGGGGAGAAATAACATCACCGGTGCCTGGGGAGAAGCTCTTGCAGCGGAGTATCTGCGGAAGAAACACTATAAAATTGTGGCTGCCGGTTACCGCTGCCGTTTTGGTGAGATCGATCTGATCGTGGCAGACCGGAAATACCTTGTGTTTGTGGAAGTAAAGCTTCGTAAGACGTCAAAATTTGCGAAAGCTATGGAATATGTAGACTGGCGCAAACAGGATAAGATCCGTGTTACAGCTTCTATGTATCTGTCCCAGAATCCTACGGATCTGCAGCCGCGTTTTGATGTGATCGAAATATATGCCCCGGAGGGTACAGGGACGATCCATCCCGAAATCAATCATATGGAGGATGCATTTCAATGAAATTTCCTGTTTTTGATCTGCACTGCGATACCGTATCGGAACTGATGGGAAGTGATTTCAGCGGTTCCGGCAGTCTCAGGAAGAATGAACTGCACATTGACCTGGAGCGTGGTGCACAGCTGCCCGGTTATGTACAGTGTTTTGCATTTTGGTCCACAACCGGAATGCCGCTGCCAAGAGGACTGAAGATACAGGACCTGTTCTGGCGGGAGGTCAGTTTTCTGCAGGATTCCATTGATAAGAATTCTGATTTGATCCGTCAGGCAAGAACTGCGGAGGAGGTTCGTAAGAATTATGCGGACGGCAGGATTTCGGCCATTTTTACCATCGAAGGTCCTGCTAATATTGATTTTGATCCTGGAAAACTCGCGAAACTCCGTGATCTCGGTTTCTGTATGAGTACGCTGGGATGGAACGAAAAGAACCCGCTCACCGGCTCATGCTCTACCGGCGGAGGTCTGACGAAGCGTGGTATAGAATATGTGAAGGAAGCGCAGCGCCTGGGTATCATCGTGGATGTCAGCCACATCAGCGATGAAGGCTTTTGGAACATCATGGATATTACACAGGCTCCGGTCGTTGCGTCTCATTCCAATTCCCGCTGGGTCTGGGATCATAAGCGCAACCTGACGGATGAGATGTTCAGAGCGATCTGCCAGACTGGTGGAGTGGCCGGACTGAATCAGTATGCCTATTTCCTTGGCTGTGAGCCGGATCTGGACAAGGTCTGTGATCATATTTTCCGTTTTCTGGAACTGGATCCTGACGGCACACATATTGCGCTGGGCGGAGATCTGGACGGCTGTGATAAGCTTGCAAAGGAGATCAAGGGACTGCAGAGCTACCCGAGACTTGCCGAGAGACTTCAGGAACGGGGACTTGACGAGCGAACGCTGCAGAATATCTTCTGGAACAACGCACTGGGAGTGATGGAGAAGTGCTGTATGTAACTACCAGAATTGGCCGGGATGCATTCACTGCGCACAGAGCGCTGACGGAGAACCGGGGACCGGAGGGGGGATTATACCTTCCTATGCGGATGGCAGAATTGACTGCGGAACAAATCCTCGAAATGGAAAACAAATCTTTCGGGCAGAATGTGGCCGATGTGATGAATCTGCTGTTCAATACAGATCTGGACGGGTGGGCGATCGAATTTGCCATTGGCAGATACCCGGTCCGGATGGTTCGGTTAAGCGGCAAAGTGACTGTTGCGGAGAGCTGGCATAATCCGGATTGGCAGTTTGACCGGTTGGTCCGGAATCTGGCAAAAACATTGCTTCAAAGTAATGATGACGAAGAACCTTCCAGTTGGATGATGATCGCCGCCCGTATCGCGGTCATTTGCGGAGTGTATGGAGATCTGCTCCATTCCGGCCAGATGAAAAGGGGAGTACCATTCGACATCGTGGTTCCCGGCGGGGATTTCTCCGCACCGATGGCGGCTTATTACGCCCGTCAGTGGGGAATTCCCATCGGTAATATTGTCATTTGCTGCAATGAAAACAATGCTCCCTGGGGATTGCTCCATCAGGGGGAACTGCGTACGGATACTGTGTCAATTCGGACAAAACTGCCGAAATGCGATCATGCAGTCCCTGAGAATCTGGAGCGATTCATCTACAGCGTACTGGGAGCAGCTGAGGCAAAGCATTTTTGCGATGCCCACAGGCGGGGAGAACCTTATTATCTGCAGCCTGCTCAGCTGCAACGGTTGCGGCAGGGGATCCATGTTTCCGTCATCAGTCAGCACCGGACAGAATTGATGATTTCCGGCATCTATAAAAACAACGGCTATATTCCGGACCCCTATACAGCTTTTGCGTACAGCGGCCTGATGGATTACCGATCCATTACCGGAGAGAGTCGACCTGCACTGATCTTGGCGGAGGAGAGCCCTGCGTTTTATCTGGGGATGATTTCCTCCTGTCTGGGGATTTCCCAGCGGGAGTTGAAAGAACGCATCAACAGATCCTGAGTGAAGGAGGAAGTCAATGGCATTATACGCGATCGGAGATCTCCACCTGTGTCTGGGAGCTCCGAAGCCGATGGATATATTCGGCGGTGCCTGGGTGGGCTATATGGATAAACTGAAGGAAGGCCTGTCTGTCATTGGTCCAGGGGATACAACTGTACTGCTGGGAGATCTGAGCTGGGCACTCGATCTGCCGTCATCGAAGGCGGATTTTGCCTGGATCAATGAGATACCCGGCAGAAAGATTATTCTGAAAGGCAACCATGATTACTGGTGGAGTACGGTTGCCAAATTCGATAAATTCTGCGCCGAGCATGGATTTGAGAATATGTTCATCCTGAACAACAATCATTTTGAGTATGACAGTTGGGCGATCTGCGGTACCAGAGGTTGGTTCTTTGAGGAAGAACGCAGCGGCCAGCACGATGAGAAGGTGTTCAAGCGGGAACTGATCCGGCTTGAAGCGTCGCTGAAATCAGCGGAGGATAAGCCGAAAATGGTATTTCTTCATTATCCGCCCCGGTACAAGGGATACGAATGCAGGGAGATCCTGGATCTGCTGGAAAAATATGAGGTCCGGCGTTGTTTCTACGGTCATCTCCATGGAGGAAGCCACAAACTAGCCATGGAAGGGCAGTGGGATGGGATTGAATTTCGTCTGACTGCTGCTGATTACCTTGATTTTCGGCCCTTCCCTGTAATTATATAAAGAAATTTCGAAAAAAGAGTGGACAACTTTGCGTTTTTTTGATAGAATGTTACGGTTGCAAAATATATATAAAATGATCCCGCTCTGTGGGATCAGTTTTAGGAGGATTATTAACCATGAATGTCAAGAGCATTGAAAAGAACGGCAATCAGGCTACCGTCGTTGTCGAGATCGACAAGGAACTGATGGAGAAGGGTATCAACGCCGCTTACATGAAGCAGCGTAAGAACATCATGATCCCCGGCTTCCGCAGAGGCAAGGCCCCCCGCAAGATGATCGAGTCCATGTACGGCAAGCACGTTTTCGTCGAAGATGGCCTGGAAGAGGTTTTCCCCGAAGTTTACACCTTTGCTGTTGCTGATATCAAGGCCATTGGCCGTCCTAACCTGACCAACCTGGAAGTGGGCGACGATAACGCCTGTGTCCTGACCTTCACCACCGATGTCTACCCCGAGGTCACCCTGGGCGACTACAAGGGCCTGGAGATTGAGAAGGCAGAAGTTACTGTTTCCGACGCTCAGGTCGAGGCTGAACTGAACCGTATGGCTCAGAATGTTGCTTCCACTGAGGTTGTTGAGAAGGCTGCTGAGATGGGCGATACTGCCAACATCGACTTTGAAGGCTTCAATGACGGTGTCGCTTTTGACGGCGGCAAGGGCGAAGGCTTTGATCTGAAGCTGGGCTCCGGTTCCTTCATCCCCGGTTTTGAAGAGCAGGTTGTCGGCATGACCGCCGGCGAGGAGAAGGACCTGGATGTTACCTTCCCCGCTGACTATCACGCAGCTGAGCTAGCCGGCAAGGCAGTTGTTTTCCATGTTAAGCTGAACAAGGTCACCGTTACCAACGTTCCTGCCATCGACGATGAGTTCGCTAAGGATGTCTCCGAATTCGACACCCTGGAGGAGCTGAAGAATGACATCCGTGCAAAGGCTCTGGAAGCTGCGGAGAAGCAGGCTCAGTCCGCTTTTGAGGATGCTGCTGTCTCCAAGGCTGCGGAGAACACCACTGTTGAAATGCCCGCTGCTCTGATTGAGTCTGAGCTGGACAACCAGATGGAGCGCTTTGGCTATCAGCTGCAGATGAGCGGCTACTCCATGGAAGCTTACGCACAGATGATGGGCGGCGATGTCAACACCATGCGCAATGCTTTCCGTCCCGCTGCCGAGAAGCAGGCTAAGGTCAATGTGACCCTGACTGCCATCATCGAGGCTGAGGGTATCCAGGCTACCGAAGAGGACATGAGCGCTGAATACGAGACCCTGGCAAAGCAGTATGAGCTGGAAGTCGAGAAGATCAAGACCATGATTCCCGCTGAGGAGCTGAAGGCTTCCATCGAGAACCGCAAGGCCATCAAGGTCATCACTGAGTCCGCTGTGGCTGTTGCTCCCAAGGCTGAGTAATTCATTACATTTTCAAACATACATGTCATTGCGAGCCGGTCCGCAGACTGGCATGGCAATCTTCTGAATAGAAGTGGATTGCTGCATCATAGCGCCGCTCGCAATGCGAGTATATATCTCACGGCGAGGAATAACCTTCCTCTTGAATGGTTAGAATGTTTCAAACCCCTGAAAGGAGACATCACCATGAGTTTTGTACCCTATGTTGTTGAGCAGACCAGCCGCGGTGAGCGGAGTTTTGATATTTTTTCCCGTCTGCTGAACGACCGCATCATTTTCCTGTCCGAGGAAGTCAACGACACCACCGCTTCTCTGGTGGTTGCACAGCTCCTCTATCTGGAGGCGCAGGACCCGGATAAGGATATTCAGTTTTACATCAACAGTCCCGGTGGTTCCGTGACCGCTGGTATGGCCATCTATGATACGATGAAATACATCAAGTGTGATGTTGCTACAATTTGTGTCGGTATGGCAGCATCCATGGGTGCGTTCCTGCTGAGCGCAGGCACCAAGGGTAAGCGCATGGCACTGCCCAATGCTGAGATCATGATCCACCAGCCCTCTGCCGGTACTCAGGGTCAGATCACTGATATGGCCATTCATATGAAGCGTCTTCAGACCATTAAGGAACGGATGAACCGTATTCTGGCTGAAAACTGCGGTCAGAGCGTTGAGACGGTTACCGATGCCTGCGAGCGTGATAATTTCATGACCGCTGAGGAGGCTCAGGCTTTCGGCCTGATCGACCGGGTGCTTGATCATCATTAATCAGAAAGGCGACTTCGTTCATGGCAAGAAAAGACGAGCAGCCGATCCGCTGCAGTTTCTGCGGTAAGCGGGAGAGCCAGGCTTCACGGCTGATTGCCGGACCCGGCGTATATATCTGCAGCGACTGCGTTCAGGCCTGCAGTGACCTGCTCCGCGACGAGATCGTATATGATGAACGCGGCAATCTCCGTGCGCCGGAGAATCTGCCCACTCCCATGGAGATCAAGTCCTTTATGGACAATTACATCATCGGACAGGAAGACGCAAAGGTAGCACTCTCTGTGGCTGTTTATAACCACTACAAGCGTATCTACTTTGGCTCAGATTCCGATGTGGAACTGCAGAAGAGCAATATTCTACTCATTGGCCCTACCGGCTGCGGCAAGACCCTCTTCGCCCAGACCCTGGCCAAGATCCTGAATGTGCCTTTTGCGATTGCAGATGCCACCACGCTGACGGAGGCTGGCTATGTGGGCGACGATGTTGAGAATATTCTTCTTCGTCTGCTTCAGGCTGCTGATTTTGACGTGGCTCTGGCCGAGCGAGGCATTATCTATATTGATGAGATGGATAAAATTGCCCGCAAGAGCGAGAATACTTCCATTACCCGCGACGTTTCCGGTGAAGGTGTTCAGCAGGCTCTGCTGAAGATCCTGGAAGGTACTGTGGCCAACGTTCCCCCTCAGGGCGGCCGCAAGCATCCCCAGCAGGAGATGATCCAGGTGGACACTACAAACATCCTCTTCATCTGTGGAGGTGCTTTTGATGGTCTGGATAAGGTCATTGAGAAGCGTACTGACCGCAGCGCCATTGGCTTCGATGCTCCTGTTGAGAGCAGGAAGAAGCGTGATGTGGGCAAACTGCTGGCGCAGGTGGAGCCAGACGATCTGCTGAAATTCGGTATTATTCCGGAATTGGTAGGCCGTATGCCTGTGATCACATGCCTGAAGAGTCTGGATAAGGATGATCTGATCCGCATCCTTGTTGAGCCTAAGAATGCCCTGGCAAAGCAGTATAAGAAGCTGCTCAGCCTGGACAATGTGGAACTGGAGCTGCATCCTGCTGCTCTGGAGATGATCGCTCAGAAGGCAGTGGACCGTCAGATCGGTGCAAGAGGTCTGCGTTCCATTATGGAATCCATCATGATGAAGATCATGTATAAGATTCCCTCCGACCTTTCCATCAAAAAGGTCATCATTACCCCGGAATGTGTTCATGGGGGTGACCCGGACATCATTCGCGATGCCGCAAGACCCAGAGAAAAGCTGGGTTCCAAAAGATAAACTTTTCAGAAGGGGGTAGTATTGCTACCCCCTTTTTGTACTGACGAGGAGGGAGATTCCCTTGACTGAACATCTTGTTTCCGGAAAGCTCCCGGTCCTGGCCTTACGCGGCCTGGCCGTATTTCCGGATCAGACCGTCCACTTTGATGTTGGACGTAAAAAATCCGTTCTGGCCCTGGAAGAGGCCATGAAGAACGATCAGACCCTTCTGCTGATTCCCCAGAAGGATCTGCTGGAGAATGACCCCGGTCTGGATGGCCTGTATCCTCTTGGTGTTGTGGCCAAGGTCAAGCAGGTGCTCAAGGCGCAGGGGGAGAATCTCAGAGTGCTTGTCACAGGCCTGTGCCGCGCCCGGATTCGGGAGCTGCACCAGACGGAACCCTATCTGGCTGGCTTCATTGAGGCAGTACCCGAAATTGAGGTTGCGGATACTGTCCGTGCCCGTGCGCTGCGCCGTGAAGCAAATGCCCTTTACGCAGGCTATATGGAGATGGCAGAGCATCCTGTTCAGACCATCCAGCTTCGGATGCTGGCAGCTGAAAACAGCGGATTCATTGCCGATTCCATTGCGCAGAACTCCGGGATCGAGTTTCCTGATAAAGTGAAAATGCTTTGCCAGCTTCATCCTGTCCGCAGACTGGAAATGGCCGTTAAGATGCTGCGCCAGGAAGTGGAAATGCTCAAGCTGGAAGCAGAGATTCAGGAAAAGACCAAAGCAAATATCGATCAGAACCAGAAGGACTACTATCTGCGCGAGCAGATGAAGGTCATCCGGGAGGAACTGGGTGAGGGAGATGACGAGTCTGAATTTGCGGAGTATGAGAAACAGATTCTGTTGCTGCATTTGCCTGAGGACTCTGAAAAGAAGCTGCTGAAGGACCTTCAGCGGCTTAAGAAGCAGCCTTTCGGTTCCTCCGAAGCTGCGGTGCTGCGCAATTATCTGGACACAGTATTGGAACTTCCCTGGAATGAGAAGACCAAAGACCGCCTTGACGTGGCAGCTGCCCGTAAGATCCTGGAACATGATCATTTCGGCCTGGAAAAGGTTAAGGAGCGGATTCTTGAGACCCTTGCGGTTCGTAAGATGGCCCCTGATATGCCGGCTCAGATCATTTGTCTTGTGGGACCTCCCGGTGTCGGAAAAACTTCCATTGCCTATTCCATTGCCCGCAGCCTGAACCGCAAAATGGCGCGCATCAGTCTCGGCGGTGTCCATGATGAAGCGGATATTCGCGGTCATCGCAAGACCTATGTGGGCGCGATGCCCGGACGCATTATAAGCGGACTGATTCAGGCTGGTTCCAGCAATCCGGTCCTGCTTCTGGACGAGATCGATAAGTTGGGTCGCGACCATCGGGGCGATCCCAGCGCGGCGCTGCTGGAAGTGCTGGATGGTGAGCAGAATGCCACCTACCGGGACCATTTTCTGGAGATCCCCTATGATCTGTCCGACTGCTTCTTTATTACCACGGCCAATACCCTCGATACCGTTCCCAGACCCCTGCTGGACCGTATGGAGGTTATCGAACTGGGCTCCTATACGGATGAAGAGAAATTGATGATCGCGAAGAATCATCTGATTCCCAAGCAGATGGAAAAGCACGGTCTGAAGAAGTCTCAGCTGCGCATCACGGATGATGCCATCCGTGAGGTAATTACCTGTTATACCAGAGAGTCCGGCGTCAGAAAGCTGGAGCGGTGCTTTGCTGAGATCTGCCGTAAGGCTGATATGGCTGTTCTGGAGCAGGAGACGCCGAAACGGATCACTGTCACCGGTTCCAATGTGGAACAGTTCCTGGGAATTCGCAGATTCCTGCCTGACCGTTTGCCCGGCAATGATCAGGTCGGTCTGGTGACTGGACTTGCATGGACTTCTGTTGGCGGTGAGACTCTGGAAGTGGAAGTCAATGTTATGGATGGTACCGGAAAGCTGGAACTGACTGGCAATCTGGGTGATGTGATGAAGGAGTCTGCCCATGCGGCGTTGAGCTATATTCGTGCTAGCGCGGAAAAGCTGGGTGTCGCTGCAGACTTTTACAAGACCAAGGATATCCATGTTCATTTCCCTGAGGGCGCAGTACCCAAGGACGGTCCCAGTGCCGGTGTGACGGTCTGCACTGCCATGGTATCTGCTTTGACAAATACGACCGTTCGACGTGATGTTGCGATGACAGGTGAGATTTCTCTTCGCGGCAGGGTACTGGCAATCGGCGGACTGAAAGAAAAGACAATGGCTGCTCTGCGCCACGGAATTTCCACTGTCATCATTCCCAAGGACAATGAGCGTGATCTGGAAGAGATCGACCAAACGGTTCGTAAGTCTTTGAACTTCGTGGTTGCTTCCACTGTTGACACCGTCCTGGAAACTGCTCTGAACCGGAAACCGGAGATGGGCGTGACCATTCTTTCCGATCTGCCCGGTGAAGTGAAAAACAAAGCGCGCAAACCCGGTATCCGCCAGTAAGATAGAGGTAAATTATGAATTTTCAGAAGGTTGAATTTTTGATTTCTGCAGCATCTCCCGCGGGTTTCCCCAAAAACCGTCTGCCGGAGATCGCTTTTGCCGGAAAATCCAATGTGGGCAAATCATCTGTGATCAACCGGATCCTGAACCGTAAGAATTTTGCCCGCGTGGGCGACAAACCCGGCAAGACCATCCATGTCAACTATTTCACCATCGATCAGAAGTGTTACTTTGTAGACCTTCCCGGCTACGGTTTTGCAAAGGTCTCTCAGGCTGAGAAGGACCGTTGGGGCAAGCTGATGGAGGATTACTTTGCCGCGGGTCGGATCGATCTTGGTGTGCTGATCGTGGATTATCGCCATCCCCCCACGCAGAATGACGTCACCATGGCACGGTGGTTCCTGGACAGTGGCTGTCCCTTTGTGGTCGTTGCCAATAAGATGGATAAGCTTAAGAAGAGTGAACTGGCTCCTAATCTGAAAACCATCCGTGAGGATCTGGAGCTTCCTGAGCAGTGTCCAGTCATTCCGTTCTCCGCTGAGAAGGGAAATGGTCGGGATGAACTGATCCGTCTGATCCTGGATGCTGTGGAACAATAAGGATGACCATTAGAATTGATGATTGGATCTTTGACGTTGATCCTGTTAAGACAAAGGCACATTCTGAATTCGCCCTGAATTCCCACTGCACCTGCGGGTATTGTGAGAATTACTACCGGGGGGTGGATCTGGAATATCCTGGGCTGAGAGCCTTTCTCGACAGGTTCTTCGTAGAAATCGAGGGACCTTCCGAGATGTATCCCTTTGAGCCGACTCAGTATCTGCTTGCCTACAAGGTAAATGGGCGGATCGTTCAGGCGGGCGCAGCGCCCATTATGGTAGACGGTGTTCCCATCATGGGTGAGATCATCGACGATGATACCTTTAAGCTGGAAGTGGGGGAGATCGAGCTACCCTGGATTCTGGATGAAGACATGGACGAGGTGGTTTCACCCGCGAATGAGCCTGAGTTTCTTGAACGAATGTATCAAAAGATGATCCAGCGAAACAGCAGTAATTTTATGTTTCTATCATAAAAAAGTCCACAGCCGAATGGCTGTGGACTTTTCTTCCGTTAATCAGGCATTCTTTGCTTCTTTCAAAGCCTGTGCCAGCTGATCGGGGCAGGAGGTCTTCTTCATGCCGCAGCTGATGCCTTCGACGCGGGCAATAACATCGTCGATGTTCATGCCCTCGACCAGAGCACCGATGCCCTTCAGATTGCCGTTGCAGCCGCCGAAGAACTGGACGTTGCTGACCTTGTTGTCTTCAATTTCGAAGCTGATCATCTGGGAACAGGTTCCCTTGGTTCTGTAAGTATACTGCATAACTCAAAATCCTTTCTTTATTGGATGATATCCACAAGTTTTGCTCCCACCAGCGCTGCAAGAGCTTCCGGCGGCACAAGCATCTGATGGCCTCTGGCTCCGGCGGAGACAGCGATCTCATCATACAGCTGGCAGGTTTCATCGAAATAGGTGGGGTATTTCTTTTTCATGCCCACAGGGGAACAGCCGCCGCGGATATATCCGGTCAGTCCCAGAAGTTCCTTCACAGGGACCAATTCCATGTTCTTGTCTCCGGCGGCTCTGGCGGCTTTTTTCAGATCCAGTTCACAGCAGACGGGAATACAGAATACGTTTATGCCTGTGCGTTCGCCCCGTGCCACCAGAGTTTTGAACACCTCTTCGGCAGGCTTTCCGATGGCTTCAGCGGCATGATTGCCATTTAAGTCCTTTTCGTCAAATTCATAGAATTCTTCCCGGCAGGGAATTCCGGCATGCTGAACAAGACGGACTGCATTTGTTTTCATAGCCATAATATCACCGTGGATATTATATGACAGTTTTGTCCGTGTTTCAAGTGTGAATTATTGCGGCGGTATTGGTTATGCTAAGAAAAAACAGGGAGGTAATGACGATGGACAATACTGATCATGCGGAAATGATGGAGCAGGAACGTGAGCAGGTAGTGGAGCTGGGTTCCAACGTGACGGGAAGTAAAAACGGAAGAATCTATACGCTGACCATCATCGGTCAGGTGGAGGGGCATCAGGTTCTGCCGGAAACATGCAAGACAACAAAATATGAACACATTCTGCCGCTGCTGGCCGGGATCGAAGAGAGTGAAGACGTAGACGGTCTTTTGCTGCTTCTCAATACCGTTGGCGGTGATATCGAGGCGGGACTTGCGATTGCAGAAATGATCGCCGGTATGAAGAAACCGACGGTCTCACTTGTACTGGGTGGAGGACATTCCATTGGAATTCCGTTGGCAGTCTGTACGAAGAAGTCTTTCATTACGCCAACTGCCAGCATGACGGTTCATCCGGTTCGCATGACCGGACTGGTTGTGGGAGCGCCTCAAACTTTTCGCTATTTTCAGCGGATTCAGGAGCAAATCGTGGAATTTGTTTCGCATAATTCCAAAATTGCAAAGCAGGAGTTTGAGCAGTATATGATGGCGACCGGGGAAATGGCAACGGACGTAGGCACGATTCTTTACGGCAGAGAAGCGGTAGCATCCGGCTTGATTGATAAACTGGGGAGCCTAAGTGATGCGCTTTCAGAGCTGCACCATATGGTGGATCAGAGAAAGCATCAGAAATAACGGAAGGAACCTCTCAGGAGGTTCCTTTTCTTCGTTGAATGGTAGACTTGGCATGTAGACTGGATAAGGTAAAATTAATAAATCAGTACTGGAAATTCAAGTTGGAATATGGTATAATAAACTGTAAAATTTTGATTTGGAGGGATAGGTGTGGATTTGAATTTCTTTCAAAGCCTGATCTATGGTCTGATTGCAGGTCTGACCGATATCCTGCCTGTCTCTGCACAGGCCCACAGATTGATATTGCTTAAAATCTTTGGCGGCGACAGTGAGTCTGCAGTATTGCGGTTGATGATCCACTTGGCAACATTGGGTGCGCTGTATTATTGTTGCAGGGGCCAGATCCTGCGCATTATGCGCCAGCAGAGACTTTCCAGAATTCCCAAGCGGCGCAGAAAGCGTCCTGTTGATATGCGAAGCATTATGGATTACCGGTTACTGAAGACAATGCTTCTGCCCGTGCTGATCGGTTTTGTTTTATATTTCAAAACCTCGGCCATTGCCGCTAGCTTGATGTGGACGTCTGTTTTCCTGTTTGTAAACGGTGTCTTGTTATTTGTCCCCAGACTGCTGCCTTCCGGCAATAAGGATTCCAGGTCCATGTCCAGACTGGATGGATTTTCCATGGGTCTGGGTGGTGCGGCTTCAGCACTTCCCGGTATTTCCTCTGTCGGTGCAGCTGTATCTGTTGCTGTTGTCCGTGGTGCAGACCGGGTCTATGCGGTGAATATGGCGCTTCTGATGCACATGGCGGTCACAGTAGGTCTGATCATCTTTGATCTGATCGCGGTGTTCACCGGCGCAGCCGGAACGATCAGTTTCGGAATTCTGATGGGATACCTGTTTGCTGCAATTTTTGCATTTGGTGGTGTCTTTTTAGGCATCCGGATTGTGCGCTCCATTGCTGTACATATGGGCTTTGATATGTTTGCCTATTACTGCTGGGGGGCGGCATTCTTTGCGTTTATTCTCTATCTGTCTGTATAAGGAGGTTACTCATGGCGGAAAAGAAGAGTACATCCAGAGCGCAGAAAGCTGTAAAGGATGTAAAGCAAAAAAATCAAACAACCAATACAACAGCCAAAAAGAGTTCTGCTGCGGACAGCAAGAAGAATAGTCCGGTGCCTGCAAAAATCAATTCAGGACTCTCCGGCAGAGCGGTAGGCGCGGTTGTTTCTCTCGGCCTGTTTGTGCTGTTTCTTGTGATTGCGATCAATCCGGAGGGAGCACTGGTAACGCTTCTGCAGGGAATTCTGTTTGGTACCATCGGCAAGACAGCTTTTTACTTCTCAATTCCTGCGCTGCTGTATCTGTTTGTGATCATGGCTTTCAGCGGCAAGCAGCCGGTGAAGATGCGCAGCATTTGTCTGGTTGTGTTCGTTCTGATCTGCGGCTGCATCCATCATTTGCTTGCAAACAATCAGACCTTCAAAGGCGGTATTCTGGTAATCGCCGATCTGTACAGAGAGGGAGCCAACGGAACCAGCGGCGGTGTCTTATGCGGCAGTATTGCCATGTTGGTGCGCTGGCTGTGCGGCGGTATCATCTCTGCGATTATCTTTGGTTTGGGTGCCGTGTTTACGCTGCTGGCGGCAATGAAGATCACGGTTCCTAGCATTATTCGTGCAATCAAGAATCGTCCCAGAGATGACTGGGATGAGGAAGAATACGAAGAAGAGGATATTGAGCCAGCCGCAATGGTTGTCAATCACATTGCAAACCGCAGGATCGAACACAATCGTCAGCGCAGGCAGCGGATCGAAGAGAATCAGCGCCGTGAGGATGATATCGTTCTGATCGAGGCGCTGGCCCATCCCAGGACGGAAAAGAACAATAATCAGGTTAAGAAGACGAATTGGATGGATCAGATCGGCGGTGAGATTGAGGAGCCTGTTGCAGCAGCTGCTGCTCCGGTGAAAGAAGATCAGGTTGACCGGCCGATTGTTGTTGAGACCAAAGAGACGAAAAAGACCCGCAAACCCCGTCAGGCAGTGCAGGAAACGCAGGAATCCGGACCGATGCCTGAAGAGGATAATATTCCTGTGGATATGCCTGCATTCCGGGCGGATGATCCCATTCCAGATGCACCCAAAATGGAATCCTCTCCTGCTCCGACAGCGGCTGCCGCTCCAGGGAAAGTGACATCCAAGGACGCAGCTGAATCTGCCCAGCAGGTTGCCGCTGAGATTGCCCAGACCCAGGCTGCCCAAAAGCCGGTCTACTGCTTTCCGCCCATTGATCTGCTGGAGAAGCCCTCTGGCGGCGGTGTTGACGGTACGGCGGAAATGCGGGAAAATTCCCGCCGCCTGAATGAGACGCTGGCAAGCTTCAAAATCGATGCGCATATTGTCAATGTCACCCGCGGTCCCAGCGTTACCCGCTATGAAGTCGAACTGGATAAGGGCGTCCGACTGAGTAAGCTGACTTCCTGTGCCGATGATATCGCCCTGAGCCTGGGTGCTTCCGGTGTTCGTATCGCTGCGGTACCCGGCAGGATCTCAGTGGTTGGCATCGAGGTCCCCAACAAAGCTGTTACAACGGTGCATCTGCGTGAGGTCATCGATTCGCCTGAATTCTGTCGATCCAAATCCAAGTCTTCCTTCTCTGTTGGCAAGGACATTGGCGGCAACTGCATTGTGGGCAATATCCGCAAGATGCCCCATATGTTGATCGCCGGTACCACCGGTTCCGGTAAGTCCGTGTGTATGAACTCCATCATCATCAGTCTGCTCTACAAGGCAAGTCCTGAGGATGTGAAGCTGATCATGGTAGACCCCAAGATGGTCGAACTTGGTATCTATAATGGAATTCCTCATCTGCTGATTCCTGTGGTTACGGATCCCAAGAAGGCTGCGGGATCTCTGCAGTGGGCGGTTACGGAAATGCTGAGACGCTATAAGATGATGTCTGATGCGGGTGTTCGCGACTTGGAGTCCTACAACAGCATTATGGAGAATCAGGAAGATGGCGAGGGTAAGCTGCCCCAGGTCGTCATTATCGTTGATGAGTTGGCTGACCTGATGCTGGTTGCTGCCAAGGAAGTGGAAGATTCCATTTGCCGCATTGCCCAGATGGGCCGTGCCGCAGGTATGCATCTGATCATTGCCACTCAGCGTCCCTCTGCGGATGTGATTACCGGTTTAATGAAGGCAAATATTCCCTCCCGTATTGCATTCTCCGTTGCGTCCGCTATGGAATCGCGCATCATTCTGGATACCCAGGGTGCTGAAAAGCTGGTCGGTAAGGGCGATATGCTTTATGCGCCCATTGGAATTGGCAAGCCGCAGCGTGTACAGGGCTGTTTCGTGACAGATTCTGAGGTGGAAGCTGTTGCAAATTATGTTAAAGAGAACTACATCGCAAACTATGACCAGAGTGTCATGGAAGAAATTGAGAAGAAGTCGGTACAGACTGGAAAGAAAGCTGCTTCTGCTGCGGACCCGGAGCCGAATGCTGATGAACTGGATGGCGACGAAATGCTGCCCGCTGCTGTCGATGTGATTCTGGAGACTGGACAGGCCTCTGTATCCATGCTTCAGCGCCGGTTGAAGCTGGGTTATGCCCGTGCGGCACGGATCGTTGACGAGATGGAGGAAAAGGGAATCGTGGGTCCCTTCCAGGGAAGCAAACCCAGAGCAATCCTTATCACCAAGGAGCAGTGGCAGTCCATGAAATCCGGCGGCAATGCCCAGATGGACTTTGACGACATCCCCTTTGATGATGCAGTGCCTGAGGAAATTGATTGATGCTTACTCCCGATACGATTTCGTATCGGGAGTTTTTTTATGCGCCGGGTGGTATATTGCCATCCCGGCGCATAGTCTTTCTCAGGAGTGATGCAAATGACGTGTGCATGGAAGGAATTGCTTGGGATTCTGCCGGTGTGGATAGCTGAGGAAGTTGAGAATACTGGGAGGACTTGCCTTCAGGAATTGCGGCTGCGCTGTGGAAAACCACCGGAGCTGGTGATGGCCTCGGAATCCAAATGGTTGTCACGCAGCTGCTGCCGTGATGATCTGAACCATTGCGTAAATATGGCATCCCGTTATTCCCCCTGGGCAGCGCAGACTGCTTCGGAAGGATATATCACGGCTCCCGGCGGGCACAGGATCGGTCTGTGCGGTGATGCCGTTATGAAAGAAGGCACCATTCGCGGGATTAAGGAAGTGCGGATGATTTGTATCCGGGTTGCCAGGGATTATCCTGGTATTGCACGGAAAGCGGACAACCTGACAGGTTCCATTCTGCTGCTGGGCCCCCCAGGAAGCGGGAAAACAACGTTGCTGCGGGATTTGGTAAGGCATATATCTGAAACACAGACCGTTGCTGTGGTGGACGAGCGGGGAGAATTGTTTCCGGCTGCAGGCGGGTTTGACAGCGGGCGGAAGTTGGATGTGCTATGTGGATGTCCTAAAAGTATTGGAATCGATATGGTGTTGAGAACCATGGGACCGTCCTGTATTGCCGTCGATGAGATCACTGCGGAAAATGATTGCAAGGCTTTGATTCGGGCTGGATGGTGCGGTGTACGGCTGCTTGCGACGGCTCATGCAGCAAACCTTCATGACCTTAATGCCAGGCCTGTTTACCGGAGCCTCGTAACGACCAGGTTGTTTGATCATATACTCATACTTCGCCGGGACAAGTCCTGGTATGTGGAAAGGATGGACCTATGACGGGGAAACTAATTGGAGCGATGCTGGTGATCTTTGGCTGCGGAGGATTTGGATTCTCGCTCGCGGCGGCTTCAAAACGGGAGGAGGCTTCCCTCAGGCAGCTGATTGGAGCGCTTGACTATATGCAGTGTGAACTGCAGTATCGGCTGACAGCGCTGCCGGAACTATGCCGTCTGGCGGGAAAAGAATCTGCAGGGATTGTTGGACAGATTTTGACGTCGCTTGCACTTGAATTGGAGTCTCAAATATCGCCGGATGTGGAATCCTGTATGCGCGGCGCCTTGAACAGATGTTCGGATGTGCCGAAACGCATCTGCCAGGCTTTTCAGATCATGGGTTCTTCTTTGGGACGGTTCGATATGGAAGGGCAGATCAGGGGGATGGAAACAGTCCGGTCTTTCTGCCGCAGGGAACTCGATGGATTATCCCAGAACAGGGAAAGCCGTCTGCGCAGCTATCAGACATTGGGACTTTGCGCCGGTGCTGCACTGGCAATTCTGTTCGTGTGAGATATGGAAATTGATCTGATTTTCAAGATTGCTGCCATCGGTATTATCATTTCGATTCTGAATCAGGTACTTACCAGGTCGGGAAGAGAGGAGCAGGCGACAATGACAACTTTGGCGGGTCTTGTAGTGGTCTTGATGATGCTTGCACAGAAAATAGCAGAGCTGTTTGATCTGGTCAAAACGTTGTTTCAATTCTGATGGAACTGTATTTACAGGCCTGTGCCGCGGCGCTGCTGGCAGTTATTGCATGCCTGACGCTGGGCAAGCAAGGGAAGGAAACAGGCATCCTGCTTTCTGTGGCCGTATGCTGTATGATATGCCTGGCGGCTGTTCATTATCTGGAACCGGTTATGGAGTTTGCTGAGCAGCTGGAGGCGGCAGGTAATCTGGACAGCGGATTGATCAAGATCCTGATAAAAGCAGCCGGGATCGGCTTCATTTCCGAGATTGCCAGTCTTATCTGTACAGATGCCGGGAACAGCGCGTTGGGAAAATCAATGCAGATCCTTGGAGGCGGTGTGATCCTCTGGTTATCTTTGCCTCTGTTTCGCTCACTGTTGGAGTTGCTTGAACAGATACTGGGAGGCATATGAAACGAATAGTAATGCTGTTTTTCATGATCCTGCTGACGACGATTCCTGTGTCTGCCATCGAATTGGAGGCACCGGTGGTTCCGTCTTCCGGCCGGGATCTGATGCCATCTGAGCATGAAAGCTTTACGGAAGGTTTGCTGGAAGTTCTCACAGATGCACTGGGTTACCTCCAGCCGGATCTGAAGGAGGCTTCGGGAATCTGTTTTTGCACGATTGCAGCTGTTATGATTGTGGCTGTTCTGCAAAGTTTCCATGGGATGAGCGGGAATGTTACGGATTTGGCGGGAAGCATCCTTGTAGCAACGCTTCTGCTGCGTTCTACCAATTCACTGATCCATCTTGGAATGCAGACAGTTGGAGAAATCAGTGAATATGGAAAGCTGCTACTGCCGGTGATGACCACTGCAATGGCAGCACAGGGGGGCGTCACAGCTGCGTCTGCACTGTATGCCGGGACGGCATTCTTTGATGCGGTGCTGACGAGCCTCATCTCGAAGATTCTGACACCTATGGTGTATCTGTTCCTTTCACTGGCGGCTGCATGCAGTGCGGTTGGTGAAGAGATGCTGATAAAAGTTAAGGATGCGGTAAAGTGGGCAATGACTTGGACGCTGAAGATCATTTTATATGTGTTCACGGGTTATATCAGTATTACGGGAGTTGTCAGCGGAACAACGGACGCGGCTGCATTGAAGGCAGCGAAGCTGACCATATCCGGTGTTGTACCCGTGGTTGGTGGGATACTGTCTGATGCGTCGGAAGCGGTGCTGGTTAGTGCAGGTACGGTGAAAAATGCAATGGGAGTGTATGGATTGCTGGCCGTGGTCTCTGTTTGGCTGGGTCCGTTTATCAGGATCGGCGCTCACTATCTGATGATTAAACTGACAGCAGGCGTGTGCGGTATTATTGGAAGTAAGCGTCTGAGCGGATTGATTCGGGATTTTGCGGGAGCGATGGGTTTCGTTCTGGCTATGACCGGTGCGGTATGTTTGATGCTGATGGTCAGTACAGTGTGCTATATGAAGGGAATGGTGTAGTGGAGCAGCTGAGAACGTATGTCATCGGCATCACAGCAGCTGGATTGATCGCAGGGATTCTGCTTGGCATCGTCAGATCGAAAGATACTTCAGGCACTCTTCTTCGCGTAGTTGTCGGGATGTTTCTGACATTTACTGTGATCCGCCCAATTGTAAATCTCAATATAGGAGATATCAATTCCAATTTGACATCTTTTTCACAGGAAGCCGGCGAATCAGCAGCTGATGGAGAAATCCTTGCAAGGGATTTTTACTGCTCGTACATAAAATCTGAAACGCAGGCATATATCTTGGACAAAGCGGAAGATTATGGCGCGGATCTTACCGTTGAGATATGTTTGGATGATTCGGAATCCGCAGTACCGGTCGGTGTGCAGATCAGAGGTTCTGTTTCGCCCTATGCAAAGACCGCACTCGGCAGAATTATGGAACGGGATCTGGGGATCCTGAAGGAGAATCAAGTATGGATCGACTAGTCATCCGTGAGAAAGCAGCAGATGTGTTTCAAAAGTACAAATATGTGTTGCTGATCCTGTTGTTGGGGTTTATCCTGATGGTTATTCCGGAGCCGAAGGGGCAGACGCAGGCGGAGCCGGAACCTGAAACCGAAAAACAGGATGCGGCGGCGCAGCTGGAACAGATCCTCTGCAGGATCGATGGTGTCGGGAATGTGAAGGTGATGCTGACCGAAGCGACAGGCAGCCAGACCCTGTACCAGATGGATGAGGACCAGTCTTCGTCAGAAGATTCTGATTCATGGCGCAGCGATACGGTGATCATAACGGATGCGAACCGTGCACAGACCGGTCTTGTGCGCCAGATTAATCCGCCGACCTATCTGGGTGCAATCGTAGTCTGCCAAGGTGCGGACCGTGCCGCGGTGCGTCTAGCGGTCGTGGAGGCGGTATCGGACGTCACCGGTCTCGGTGCCGACCGAATTTCTGTATTGAAAATGAAATGATTGGAGGCATTTTTATGAAAACTTGGAAGAAAAATCTGGTGGCTGCGGCTGTATTGGTAACGGTATGTACAGGAATTTATCTGAACTGGCTGTATGCTGAGCAGAGCACCGCAGCGGATCTGACGGATATGCTGGACGCAGAAAAGGTGATGAATGATGATACATTGGTATTTGCTGGTGAGGCGGAGATCCTTGCAGGAGGTGAGCAGGCTATCACTACCGCTTCCGATTACTTTGCTGCAGTCCGCCTTTCGCGGCAGGAAGCGCGGGACAGCGCTGTGAATCTTCTCCAGGAAGCCATGGCATACAGTGATCAGACCAAGGCGGAAGAGTCCTCGGTGCAACTGGAGGAAATTGTGCAGACTGCGCTGTCTGAAGCCCAGATTGAGAGTCTTGTGATTGCGAAGGGATATACGGATTGCGTTGCATACATGACCAACGAAGGGATTTCCGTTGCTGTTGCATCGCCGGAAGGCGGATTGCAGGAAGCGGATGTGGCAGTGATTGCGGATATTGTGATGTCTCAGTCGGATTATACGATGCGAGATATCCGGGTTGTGGAAGTACAATAATCATGATATCCCCGGACCATCGTCCGGGGATGTTTTTGCGCTGATACGCAATGTGACTGCCTTGACATGAAACATCCGGGTGCGATATACTGTAGGAATCATATAGACTGGAAAGTGTGGGAAATACCATGGTCAGAACCAATGCGAAAACGGATCTTTTTGAAACAATACCGATTCCCAGAGCAGTTGCGCAGCTGTCCATACCAGTAGTTATCAGTTCTCTGGTGTCGATCATTTATAATCTTGCGGATACCTTTTTTGTGGGAATGCTGAATGATCCCATCGAAAATGCAGCGGTTACACTGGTGTATCCTGTGATGCTTGCGTTTAACGCAGTCAACAATTTGTTCGGAATCGGAACATCCAGCATGATGAGCCGCAGTCTGGGCAGGGGAGATCATGAAATGGTGCGACGGTGTTCGGTATTTGGATTCTATGGAGCATTGGTCAGCGGCATCGTATTTTCCCTGATGTGTTCGGTTTTTCACAATCCGCTGCTGACGCTGCTTGGGGCAGATTCTTCTACGGCAGATGCTACCATGAGATATATGCTCTGGACGGTTTGTCTGGGGGCAATGCCCTCAATTCTGAATGTGGTCCAGGGTTATATGGTGCGCAGTGAAGGGGCGTCAGTTCATGCCAGCATCGGCACCATGAGCGGATGTATTCTGAATATCATCCTGGATCCCTTCTTCATTTTGCCTTGGGGCCTGAATATGGGGGCAGCGGGTGCCGGATTGGCAACATTCATTTCCAATTGTGGATCATGCCTGTATTTTCTGATTTTGGCCATAGTGAAGCGCGATCAGACTTTTGTATGCATGGACATCAGAAAGCTGAAAGATGTGAGTGCTGAAGTAGTGAAAGGTATTTTTGGAGTTGGAATCCCGGCATCCATCCAGAACCTTTTGAACGTGGTGGGATCAACAATCCTGAACAATTTCACATCAGATTTCGGTGCTTCTGCTGTTGCAGCTATGGGTATCAGCAACAAACTGCATATGGTTCCGATGCAGGTCGTGCTGGGTTTTTCCCAGGGAATCATGCCGCTTGTAAGCTACAACTATGCCAGCGGAAACCGCAGACGGATGAAAGAAACGATCCTGTTTGCGCTGGGGATCATAATTCCTGCTATGCTGACAGTAACTGCGTGTTACTGGCTGGGAGCACCGGCTCTGATTCGGCTTTTCATCAGGAATGCAGATATCATCTTCTATGGAACGCAATTTCTTCGGGGGATGTGTCTGAGTATGACTTTTTTGTGCGTCGATTTTCTGACGGTGGGAGTATTTCAGTCCTTGGGTATGGGAAAATTTGCTCTGCTGTTCGCACTCCTGCGCAAAATCATACTGGAGATCCCGCTGCTGTTTGTGCTGAATTGGATGTTTCCGCTGTATGGAATTCCATATGCGCAGGTCGCAGCTGAGATAATTCTTTCCCTGATTGCAGTATTCATGCTTCGCCGGATCTTTCGGCTGGATGGTTCGACGGAACCAGGAATTAAATAAATGCGCAGATTTTCTATTGTATTTTTTGGGATTTGTGGTACAATAAGAAAAAGTATGTCGTGCATTCAGCACGATAAAGAATTCAGGAGGTATTCCCCATGGCTGAATATAAGCAGTACATTACCCAGGTCCAGGAAAATGGTAATGTGATGATTTCTGAGGATGTTGTTTCCACAATTGTGACCCATGCTGTCGCGGAAGTTGAAGGTGTCGCAGCACTAACCACCAAGTCTGGTGCTGATCTGATCGGCAAGAACTGGGGCAAGGGCATGAAGATCGTTATCAACGAGGACAATAGCCTGATGATCGACTGCAATGTGACTATTAAGTACGGTCATAGTGTTGTCGATGTTGCCAAGTCTGTTCAGCAGACTGTTACCGGCGCTGTCGAGTCCATGACCGGTGTCAAGGTCAATGTTGTTAATGTTAACGTCTGCGGCATTGCCCGCCAGTAAGGACGGCGCGTATGACAAGAGCCAATGCCAGAGAACTGGCTGTACATCTGATCTACGGCCGGGAATTTACCGGTGAGGAGCCTGAAGCTGTGGTGTCTACCCGGCTCAATAAGGATTACTATAAGCAGCTTTCCACTGAAAATGATGTTTATGCTGAGCGTCCCAGCCGCGCACAGCTGGCATATCTGGATACCGTGGTTGCCGGTGTTGCCAACAGGGAGGAGGATCTGGATGCACAGATCCAGAAGTATTCCATCGGTTGGGATATCAGCCGCATTTCCAGGTTGACCCGCAGCGTGATGCAGCTGGCCATGTATGAGATTCTGTATGTCGAGGATGTTCCCACCGGTGTCGCCATTTCTGAGGCAGTCCGCATTGCCAAGAAGTATGATGGTGAAGAGACCGGCTCCTTCGTCAATGGTATTCTGGGTGCGTTTGCCCGCGCTTTGAACGCCCCCAAGGCAGTGGAAGCCGTCGCCGATGCGGTCGCAGAGGAAGTCTGATGAGCGTAATCGGCATAGATACCAGCAATTATACTACCTCCATTGCCTGCTTTGATGGCGTGGGTGGAATGAATTGCTCCAAGCTGCTCCCTGTGAAGGAGGGAGAACTTGGCCTACGCCAGTCTGACGCAGTCTTTGCCCATATCAAGAGCCTGCCGGAGCTATCCGGCAGGCTGTTTGATCATATGGACGTCGGAACGATCACCGCTGTTGGCGTCAGTACCAGACCCAGAGCTGTGGAGGGCAGCTATATGCCCTGTTTTATGGTTGGTTACACTCACGCGAAACTCCTTTCTGATGCACTGAAGGTTCCTCTGGTGGAAGTATCCCATCAGCAGGGCCATGTTGCGGCATCGCTGTGGAGCGCAGAACATCTGGAATTGATGGATCAGCCGCACCTGGCCTGGCATTTGTCCGGCGGTACGACGGAGCTGCTTCTGGTGGAGCCTGATGGCAAAAATGTAAAATGCACGAAGATCGGCGGTACATCTGATATTTCCGCAGGTCAGCTGATCGACAGGACAGGACAGCTTCTGGGGTTGCCATTCCCATCTGGAAAGCACATTGATGCGCTGAGTGCGGATGCGGTCATGAAGGAAACATTTAGGGTGAAATGCCCGGCTATGGAGTTTTCGCTGTCCGGTGTTCAGAACAAGGTGCAGCAGTTTCATGACAAGTATGCAATTCCTGCGGAGACCGCTGCCTATGCGCTGCGATGTGTGGCAGGCGCTGTCTATCAGGCGACGGAGCATGCACTGAAGCAGTATACGGGGCTGAGGGTTGTTTTCTCCGGCGGTGTTGCTTCCAATTCCATGCTGCGCAAGCGGATTGCGCCGCTGGATCCAATATTTTCCCAGCCTCAGTATTCGACCGATAATGCTATGGGTGTTGCTGTGCTGGCATTCAGAGCTCAGGAGGGATAACCATGGCTCAGCAGGTTCTGTCCATTTCCCAACTGAATGAATACATCCGTGGCAAGCTGGATCAGGATACCATTCTGAATGGTGTTGCCGTTCGCGGTGAGATCAGCAACTATAAAGTCTATCCTTCCGGTCACCATTATTTTACATTGAAAGATGAATCATCGGCGCTGAAATGCGTGATGTTCAAGGGAAACGCCATACGACTGCGTTTCCGCCCTGGAAACGGCGTCAAAGTTATCGCCATGGGTAAAATCTCTGTTTATCCCCGTGACGGTGTTTATCAGCTCTACTGCACCGCTATGGCTATGGACGGCATCGGTGATCTATATGCCGCGTTTGAGGAGCTGAAGCAAAAGCTGGCAGCTCAGGGACTGTTTGATCAGTCACACAAGAAACAGTTGCCCAAATATCCCGGAACCATTGGCATTGTCACCAGTTCTGCCGGTGCGGCCGTTCACGATATGCTCCGGATCCTCCGTAAACGCTATCCTCTGACGCAGGTCCGCCTCTTTCCGGTAAGGGTCCAGGGGTCAGAGGCACCCGGTGAGATAGCAGCTGCTGTTGCCTATGCCAATTACCATAAACTTGCCGATCTTCTGATTGTGGGCAGAGGCGGTGGCTCTATTGAGGATCTGTGGGCTTTCAATGATGAGCGTGTTGCATATGCAATCTATAATTCTGAAATCCCGGTGATCTCCGCAGTTGGACATGAACCGGATGTGACCATCGCTGATTTCGTTGCCGATCTCAGGGCAGCTACACCATCCAATGCGGCGGAACTGTGTGTTCCGGATCAGGATGCTCTGCGTCAAAATCTGGATTCCATGTCTGCTGCAATGACGGCTGCGCTGAACCGTCAGCTGAAGTCAGCCCGGCAGCATCTGAGTATTCTTTCTGCCAGTCCGGCGCTGCAAAGCCCCACCGGCTATATTGATCAGAAGCGTAGGAATCTGGAACTGCTTTGCAGCCGGCTTGTTTCTGCCGAAACCAGAGTGGTGGAGCAGAAGAATCAGCGGTTTATTGCGATGACATCCAAATTGGATGCCATGAGTCCCCTGAAGGTGCTGACCCGCGGTTATGCGCTGGTACGTACCGGAGATGGTGAGGTCCTGACTTCTGTCCGGCAGGTAGCGTCCGGAGATCATATTGTAGTTTCTCTCAGCGATGGCAGCTTGACTGCCACTGTTAACGATCAAAAGGAGAATGCCGAATGAATCAACAAAACAAGACATTCGAAGAATCCATGAGTCGTTTGGAGCAGATTGTTCGCGCCATGGAGCAGGGCAATGTGCCGTTGGAAGAGTCTTTGAAGCTGTTCCAGGAAGGTACGGAACTGGTTCGCAGCTGCGGCAAACTCCTGGATGAGGCACAGCTGCAGATCCGTAAGGTGATGACCGCAGCAGACGGCAGTCCGGTAATGGAGGGATTTGAAGATGAGTGATCTGAACACCCGCAGTGGGGAATATAAGACTCATATTGAGCAGTATCTGAAGGATTTTTATGCTCCATTCCATGGAGAGCCTCAGAAGCTGCTGTACGACGCGATGGAATACAGTTTGCTTGCTGGTGGAAAGCGGCTGCGTCCGATTTTTGTGTTTGATTTCTGCCGGATGTGTGGAGGAGACTGGAAAAAAGCGGCGCCTTTTGCCGCTGCCGTGGAAATGATCCATACCTACAGTCTGATCCATGACGATCTGCCCGCGATGGATAACGATGACTATCGCCGCGGGCGTCTGACAAATCATAAGGTCTTCGGCGAACCCATGGCTATTCTGGCAGGTGATGCATTGCTGACGGATGCCTTTGCGGCGGCAACGATGACGGAACTGGCGAATCCTGCCAATATGGGTTTTGCAGTGGCGCTGCTGGCAGAATGTGCTGGTTCGCTCGGTATGGTTGGCGGTCAGGTGCTGGATATTCTCAGCGAAAGCCGCGACCTGACTGAGAAAGAAGTCATTGATATCCAGTCCCGGAAGACCGGACGGCTGATTAATGCCTCTTGTGTTCTGGGTGTAATTGCTGCGGGCGGCAGTGGTGAACAGATTGAAGCAGCTGCCAAATTTGCTGGATGTCTGGGTCTGGCGTTCCAGATCCGCGATGATATGCTGGATGTTATCGGTACGCAGGAAGAGATGGGTAAAGGTGTCGGCACAGATGAGAAGAAGAACACCTTTGTCAAGCTTTATGGTCTTGAGAAGTGCGAAGAGCTGGTTCAGAAATACACGGCAATGGCAATTGACGCTCTTGGTTCCTTCGAGGATACTGAGTATATGGTCAATCTTGCCAGGAGTCTGACCGAGCGTAGAGTGTAACGTGGATCGGGAAGAGTTGATTGCAAGGTTGTTTGACCTTCAGGACGCAGAATACCGTGAGTTTCAACGGAAACTGATTCCCAATATTGATCCGGATACCATTATCGGTGTTCGGACGCCGGAACTTCGCCGGCTGGCAGAGTTGATGGGGGATTGTGCGTGGTTTATGGAATCTTTGCCCCATCATTACTTTGAGGAGTATCAGGTTCACAGTTTCCTCCTTGGCGGCGGCCGTGACTTTGAGAAGACCATATCCCAGGTTGATACATTTCTGCCATGGGTGAATAATTGGGCCACCTGCGACCAGTTGAGCCCCAGGGTATTCAGAAAACACCGGGAGAAATTATTGCCTCACATCAGGTGCTGGCTGAAGTCGGTGCATCCTTATACGGTGCGTTTTGCCATAGAGATGCTCATGGTGCATTACTTGGACGATGACTTTGCTCCGGAATATCCGCAGATGGTTGCTTCAGTTGTATCGGAAGAATATTATGTCCGTATGATGCAGGCATGGTATTTTGCGACGGCTCTTGCAAAACAGTATCAGGCGGTTCTGCCGTATATCACCGAGCAATGTCTGGAAAAATGGACCCATAATAAGGCCATACAGAAAGCAGTTGAAAGCAATCGGATTACTCCGGGGCGGAAGGCGTTTTTGAAACAATTCCGAATGAAATAATATGTATGCCCCTGACCGTCACAGGTCAGGGGCATTTCTTAATGATTCTGCAGATAAGAAATGGCCATATATGCAAGTCCTGCTGTGCCGTGGGGCATGGCGGATTCATCGAAAGTGGCCTTCGGATGATGAAGTGGGAAAACATGACCTTCAACAGGTTCCCCTGCAGCAAGGGAAACCATCACGATGGGGATTTTGTGGCTGACATAGGCAAAGTCTTCTGATCCTCCGGCGGAAGGCTTTCCGGAGGGATTCAGTTTTGCTGCAGCAAGCGCTTTATCAGGTCCGAGCAAATCTGCAAGACATCGCTCAGTGAAATCACAGAGCGATGGATCATTCATAAGAGTGGGACAGCTGCTGTCGAATGTGACATTGGCGCTTGACCTGAATGCGGAGGCAATTCCAGAGGATATTTCTTCAATCCGCTGCTTCAGCTTTGCACGGATATCTTCATCAAAGCACCGAATCGTTCCACCCATGACAGCACTGTCTGCGATTGCATTGGCCGCAGAACCGGCATTCATAGTACCAATGGTTATCATGGCCGCATCGTGGATCCCAAGTTCTCGCGAATTGATCTCCTGTAGCGCGATGAGAATATGGGCAGCAGCTGTCAGGGCATCAATGCCCTCCTGAGGCGCGGATCCATGGCATCCCTTTCCGTGGACACATATGGAAAAGTAATCCGCTGCGGGAGCGCTGACACCAGGAGGCGCAATCAGAAGCGTACCGGCGGGGATCGGAATGCCGGTGCTTACATGAAGCATCATTCCTGCGTCTGTACCATCCAGAATACCGTTTTCAATCATGTCTCTGGCACCGCCAAAGATTTCTTCCGCAGGCTGAAACATGAGTCTGACGGACCCGTTCAGTTCGTGTTCGTGTTTTTTCAGGATCCATGCTGCGCCCAGCAGCATTGCGGTATGCAGATCATGACCGCAGGCATGCATATTGCCGGTGGTGCAGGCATAATCCGCATCCGATTCTTCCCGGATTGGCAGAGCGTCCATATCGGCTCTGAGCAGAAAGCAAGCTCCTTTTTGCGGATTGCCGATGGTGGTTACCAACCCGCATCGTCCGCAGTCGGATACAACACAGCCGGCTTCCTCCAGGACCCTGCGTACATATGCCTTTGTTTCATTGAGATCGAAGCCGGTTTCTGCGTGGCCATGAAGCCAGCGGCGATGGTTGATCAGAAATGCTTTCATTTCCAGCGCTTCCGTTAAAATGGTGTTTTTCATGTGTTGCACCCTCCGTTGTTTTTTATTAGTATATCACAGGTACTTGTTAAGAATCCTTTCGCTTTTGTAAATTGATATTTACAAAAAATAAAAATCGAAGTATGATAATGGCAAATCAGAAAAAGGAAAGGTGATTAACATGAAAAAGAAACTGTATCGCATTGAAGAGGGCAAAATGCTCTGCGGCGTCTGCGGAGGTATTGCCGAGTATTTTGATATCGATCCGACACTGGTGCGGCTGGGATTTGTGCTGCTTAGCTGTGCTGCGGGCAGTGCGCTCTTCGTCTATATTGTTACAGCCATCATCATTCCTGTCAAATCAGATATTATTGATGCAGGTTGAGGAGGAACAGGCAGCTGTTCCGATATCCATCGACAGAAAGGTGAATCGTATGAAGATAGACAGAAAGCATATCATCCTGATTGCCGGAATTCTCGTTGCGGCATGTGTTCTCAGCAGCTGCGCCGCGATCAGCGCCTATATCAGTGAACTAAAGGGAGAGCTGATCGGTAATAATTACGAGATTCGGCAGTATGATGACTTTGGAAATCTGGTTTTTACGGTCCATGGAAACAAGGTGACGATGGACTGCGAACTCGATGACAATGGTGAGGTTTCTTCCTACATTGATATCACCATTGACGGAGATTCCTGGAAGCATGTGGGAAGCACTTTGGTGTTTGCGCAGAAGGGCGTAGATTTGATCACAGATTTTCAGGTACCTGAGGAGATGGAAAATAGCGGAAGCAGCACCGGTCTGATGGCGGTTGACCGCAAGATCAATTCTTATGCGAATCTTTTTGGCAAGAAGATGGTTGTGCTGGTATCTTCGCAGAATGGTACTCCCATTGGTCTGTTTCAGGGAGATAAGTGCTATATGGAGATTCCGGCAGATCTTCCCAAAACCACGCTGATCAGCATTGATGGTAAACTGGTATATGTTCACCGCGCAAATGTTGATATTATTCCCGCTTCGCTGTTTCAGGAATAAAGCGTGATCCGCAGCAAGCGAAAAACATTATCATATCCGGGGAGGAAAAACAATGAATAAAGCAATTAATGCATTCGACTATGCAGGTTATATCTGTAAAGCCATGACCAAGGGAATTCTTCTGACGACCAAACGGGGAGATGAAGTAAATACCATGACCATCGGCTGGGGCCACATGGGCATTGAGTGGGGCAAACCGATTTTTGTAGCATATATCCGCGACAGCCGCCACACCCGGAAGATGCTGGATGATACGTATGAATTTACAGTGAATATTCCGTATGAAAGTGTGGATGCTCATATTCTCGGTTACTGCGGTTCAAAATCCGGCCGCGATGTTAACAAGATCTGTGAGTTGAATTTGACAACAGTAGAATCCGAGCATATTGGTGTTCCCGGCATCAGAGAATTGCCCATTACACTGGAGTGCAAGGTAATATACCGCCAGAAACAGGATATGAATGGGATTCCTGCGGATATTCAGACGCGTTATTATCCTTCGGATGTATCGGGCAATCAGGATTATCACATTGCATACTATGGTGAAATTGTTGGTGCATATCTGATCGAGGAATAATGGTGTATCAGGCCCCTGGGCTATGGCCCAGGGGCTTTTTATGAAGATTGGTATATTTTACACATAGGCGGCTCAGAGAAGAAGGCCTTTTTTGGCAAAGTTTGAGCATGAATAATTATGCATAAGATGTTGACAAATAACGAATATAGATGTATAATCAGGTGCATATAAAAGACTTCTCATTCAATGGAGGAATACAATATGAAAAACGAAAGCATCAAAAAAGTTGTTCTCGCTTATTCCGGCGGTCTGGATACATCTATTATCATTCCCTGGCTGAAGGAGAATTACAACAACCCCGAGATTATCGCTGTTGCCGGCAATGTCGGTCAGGCTGACGAGCTGGAAGGTCTGGAAGAAAAGGCTATCAAGACCGGCGCAAGCAAGCTGATCGTTGCGGATCTGGTGGATGAGATGGTCGATGAGATTATCATTCCGTCCCTGAAGATGAACGCAAAGTATGAGACGTATCTGTTGGGAACCGCATTTGCACGGCCTGTCATTGGCAAGAAGCTGGCAGAAATTGCGCTGGCTGAAGGTGCGGATGCTATCGTTCATGGTGCAACCGGCAAGGGCAACGACCAGGTCCGCTTTGAGTTGGCGATCAAGCGTTTTGCTCCTGATATGAAGATCATCGCTCCCTGGCGTGAGTGGGATATCAAGTCCCGTGACGAGGAAATTGACTATGCGGAAGCACACAATGTTCCGCTGAAGATCAGTCGTGAGACCAGCTACTCCAAGGATAAGAACCTGTGGCATCTGAGCCATGAGGGTCTGGATCTGGAAGATCCCTCCAACGAGCCCAATCTGGATAAGCCCGGTTTCCTGGAAATGGGTGTTTCTCCCTACGCTGCCCCCGATGTTCCCACCTATGTGACCATCGACTTTGAAGCTGGTGCACCTGTCGCTGTCAATGGCGAGAAGATGAAGGCTTCCAAGATTATTGCCAAGCTCAATGAATTAGGTGGTGCCAACGGTATCGGCATCATCGATATTGTTGAGAACCGTCTGGTAGGCATGAAGGACCGTGGTGTTTACGAGACTCCCGGCGGCACCATTCTGTACTTCGCACATCAGCAGCTGGAGATGATCACCGTTGACCGTGACACCCTGCATCTGAAGCAGAAGTTGTCCGTTGATTATGCAGACCTGATCTATAATGGCAAGTGGTATTCTCCTCTGCAGGAGGCGCTGACCGCATTCGCCAATGAATCCAACAAGTATGTTACCGGAACCGTGAAGCTGAAGCTCTATAAGGGCAATATCATTCCCGCCGGTATGACTTCTCCCTATTCTCTCTACTCAGAGAATCTGGTCACCTTTGGTGAAAGTGACTATGACCAGGGGCAGGCTGCAGGCTTCATCAATCTGTGGGGCCTGTCCACCAAGGTTCAGGCGCTGCGGGAGCAGGGCAAACTGTAAATAAGAAATTTAAGAAGATTTGAGGTAAAGTAGAATGGCAAAGATGTGGGCCGGTGTGACTGATGGTAAAACTGAAAAGATCGCGGATGATTTTAATTCTTCCATCCGTTTTGACTGCCGGATGTACCGGCAGGATATCACCGGTTCCATGGCCCATGCCCAGATGCTGGCAGGGCAGGGGATTATCACGCAGACTGATGCTGATGCCTTGATCGACGGACTGAGCAGTATTCTGGATGATCTTGAAAGCGGCAAACTGGCTATTGACATGGAATGTGAAGACATTCATATGTTTGTCGAGCAGGTGCTGACGTCCAGGATCGGCGACGTGGGCAAGAAACTTCATACTGCCCGGAGCCGCAATGATCAGGTGGCGCTGGATATCCGGATGTATCTGAGAGACGAGATTGCTGAGATTTCTTCGCTTACTACGGCTTTGATCGCGGCAATCACAAACAAGGCAGAACAGTATAAGGACGCAATCATGCCCGGTTACACCCACCTGCAGCGGGCGCAGCCGATCACCTTCGGCCATCAGCTGATGGCATATGCCATGATGCTTCTAAGGGATGTGGACCGTTTGGCCGATTGCAGGAAGCGGATGAATGTATCTCCCATCGGATGCTGCGCTCTGGCCGGCACCACCTACGATACGGACCGTTGGTTTGAGGCACAGAAGCTGGGCTTTGACGGAATCTGCATGAACAGCCTGGACGGCGTATCTGACCGTGATTTCTGCGCTGAACTGATGAGTGCGATTTCTATTTTGATGATGCATCTTTCACGTTTCTCTGAGGAAATCATACTTTGGTCCAGCTGGGAATTCAAATTCATTGAATTGTCCGATGCGTTTACAACCGGTTCCTCCATTATGCCTCAGAAGAAGAATCCTGATATGGCAGAGTTGGTCCGCGGAAAGACCGGCCGCGTATATGGCAATTTGATGGCGCTTCTGACTACGCTGAAGGGATTGCCGCTTGCCTATAACAAGGATATGCAGGAAGATAAGGAGGCTGTCTTTGATTCCTGCGATACTGTCAAGATGTGTCTGCAGGTATTTGCGCCCATGATCGATGCCATGAAGGCAAACACGGACAACATGAAGCGCGCAGCCCAAAAAGGTTTCATCAATGCCACTGACCTGGCTGATTACCTGGTTAAAAAGGGAATGCCGTTCCGCAGTGCGTATAAGATCTCAGGGCAGCTGGTTGCGCAGTGTATCCGGAACAATACAGTATTGGAAGAGTTGCCGTTGGAAGCCTATCAGGCGTACAGTGATCTGTTTGATATAGATCTCTACCAGCAAATCGATCTTCTGAACTGCGTCGAAAAGAGAATCAGCGAAGGCGGAACGTCCGTTGCATCTGTTGAAAAACAAATCGCCTATGTTCGGCAATCCATATACGAATAAAGGAGCTATGTAATATGATCAATCTGAAGGGTAAAAGCTTTTTGAAGCTTCTTGATTTCAGCACCGAAGAAATTGCAGGTCTGCTGGAGCTGTCCGCAGAACTGAAGGCCAAGAAGAAAGCCGGTATTCCGCACCGCATTCATGAGGGCAAAAACGTTGCGCTGCTGTTCGAAAAGGACAGCACCCGTACCCGCTGCGCTTTTGAAGTTGCAGCGTCTGATCTTGGTATGGGTTCTACTTATCTTGGCCCCAGCGGTTCCCAGATGGGCAAAAAGGAATCCATTGCTGATACAGCCAGAGTTCTTGGAAGAATGTATGACGGTATCGAGTACCGCGGCTTTGGGCAGGGAATCGTGGAAGATCTGGCAAAGTATGCCGGTGTGCCTGTCTGGAACGGCCTGACAAATGAGTTCCATCCGACTCAGATTCTTGCTGATTTCCTGACGATTCAGGAGTATTTTGGTGAGCTCAAGGGCAAAAAGCTTGTATACTGCGGTGATGCCCGGTACAATATGGGTGATTCTCTGATGGTGGGCTGTGCCAAGATGGGCATGCATTTTGTGGCCTGTGCACCCGAGAAGTATTTCCCCAGTGCAGAGCTGATTGCACAGTGTCAGGCTATTGCTGCCGAGTCTGGTGCAACACTGGAATTCAATTCGGATCCGGCATCTGCGGTCAAGGGTGCACACGTTATTTACACCGATGTCTGGGTATCCATGGGAGAGCCTGACTCTGTCTGGCAGGAGCGCATTGAGGAACTGACTCCCTACCGTGTGACCAGCGAACTGATGCAGATCGCCGGTCCTCAGTGCAAGTTTATGCACTGTCTGCCTTCTTTCCATGACCTGAATACCACCATTGGCAAGCAGATCTATGATAAGTTCGGCATCGACTGCATGGAGGTTACCGACGAGGTCTTTGAGAGTGAAGCGTCCATTGTTTTCGACGAAGCAGAAAACCGTATGCACACCATCAAGGCAGTCATGGCAGCCACTCTGTAACAATGAATTGAAAAACGGCCATCGGCATAATGCCGATGGCCGTTTTGTGTGATATCGATACGCTGCACAATTAATAGTCAAATTGGGCAAACTCAGCGCCGGCGGTGAGGAGTGCTTCCTCCCAGCCGTAGAATGCAGAGTATTTTCCTGTGTATTCGAACTTATCGCTTCCGGTGCCGGCAATGATGTATATCAGACCATTGCCTTTTCTTCGGTCAAAACACATACCGCCCAGATATGCATCCGCAGTGTGTCCGGAAAAGGGCAGAACCTGTCCTTCGACAATTCTGTCATCCATTGCCGTGTTGGTGAAGATATGCGGACCCATTCCATAGCACTTCATCATGCCGTCGTAAGTATCGCCGTTTTGCAGCGCAGGATCAAAGGTCCATACGGGAGTGAACATCCGCTCAATTGTTTCGGATTTCAGTATCTGTACACCGTTATAGCTGCCTCCGCTGCAAAGCATTAGCATGATTCGGCACAGGTCATTGACTGATGCCCGCAGACTGCCCATTGGGCCGAAGAGGGAACCGTTGGTACCAATGGGATAATCAGAGTAATCGGGATAGGGGAGGCCGTTGCGCAAATCGTCACATTGAGGCACCCATGTACCATTCATAGGATCATAGTCTCCGGCTTCGTTAATTTTTCTGTAAAGCGTACCTACCTGCGCCCGAACATGTGCAGGCATATCGGCCACGTTGTAGCTGCAGGTCAGCCCAAGGGGACTGAATATATGATCAGTCATGTACTTGTCGAATCTTATGCCGGAAACATTTTCAATTACGCTGCCCAGGAGACAGTAGTTCATATTGCAGTAAGCAAAATAATTTCCGGGCGCGTGTTGCGCCTGTGCCCAGCAGTTTGGGTTATGATACGGCTGCCCTTCGGTGAAGAATTCGCGAATGTGATGGCCATAGGGAATGTTGTAGGTACCTGGTATGCTGCCTCCCTCGCGAATAGACGAGGTATGCGACATGAGCATACGAACAGTGATCGGTATATCGGAATGATGGGGATTGCGAAGTTCAAAGCCCAGATACTGCGATGCATCAGCATCAGGATCGATGGCTCTCTGCTCAATCAGCTGCCAGACGCCGACAGCGGTAAGCAGTTTGGAGATGGAAGCAATTCTGAATTTTGTATTTGCGGTTGCTGAGTCTCCGTCGAGCTGCTTTTTCCCGACCATATCAGAGAATATGATCTCGCCGTTTTTCATCACACCGACAGCGGCAGCCATCAGAGGGTGTTCCGGATCGGATATAATCTGATTCATCCGCCGGAGCAGACGCCCTTTGGAAGGATCTGCAGATGTATTCATAGAATGTCCTCCATTCATTATATCATTTATGTCGTCCGCTTCTGTTTCTATTTCTTTCCCGCACAATGGTCAGAATTTCACCGATACCGACGCAGACGACGGAACCGATGGTGATGGGCAGGACAGAAGCGAGGGTATCAGCATCAAAAGACAGGGGAACCGCACAGAAGACGATGGACGTCAGAATCAGAATCATGGGGGCATATGCCGTGATTCTCAGTACGGCATGACTGCCAGATATTTTGAATGGACGCTCCGCATCAGGATCCGTTCTGCGAAGTTTCAGAAATGCGGGGAAGATGGGCAGGTAGCTCATCAGAAGAAGGACCATGTTCAGCGCAAAGAATGTCCAGAAAAGCTCTGATTCGGGAGCCACCAGAGTCATAATCGTGCCCAGCATACAGATCAGTGCGGCGACAATACCGTTGATAAAAGCAGCGCCGACTGGCATATCGTTCTTGGCCCAGCGTCTGGTAAAGGGTGTCGGCATATCGCCGTGTTCTGCAGCATAGCAGGCGGTGTTGTTAATGCCCAGCGACCAGGAGATCATGTTGCCGAAAAGGGTGAGTGCAAACAGCAGAGAAACGCAGCGGATCAATGGGCCGCTCTTCTGACCGCTTACCAGCATCACAGCCTCTATCAGACCGGATGCTACATCAACATCACTGGCAGGGATCACAGCAGCGATACCGAAGCCGCCCAACAAATAGATACCCGCGATGATTAATCCGCCGAAGATGATTGCCTGCGGAATCTGCTTTTTAGGATTGTCCATATCGGTGGAGAATGTGCAGACTACTTCAAAGCCGAGCATTGTGAAGATGATCACGGAAATGGAGGAAAGGCTGTCCAAATTAAAGCTGGGAAGAAAAGTGGAGAAGCTCATGTCGTTGACACAGCCGTTCCGGAAGATATGATATATTCCCATTCCGCCAACCAGCAGTGCAAGTCCGACTTTGATCACCGCGCAGATATTCAGAATGATAACACTGTCACATACAGGGTAACAGGTAATGACCGTTACGATCAGAATGAAGGTAAGCTGGATCAGAAGATTTATCCAGATGTTGAATTCCATACCAAAAGCAATGCACAGCAGATCAGGAACCATGACAGCGAGCGATGCCATCCATAATGGGAAGTTCAGCCAGTACCACCAGGATGCGCGTGCGGCCCATCGGGTGCCGGGAAAAGCCAGACTGATCCAGTCGTAAAGACCGCCTTTTCCGGGATAGGCCGTACCCAGTTCTGAGGAAATCAGACCGTAGGGGATCAGGAAGGCTGCGATCATGAACAGACGCCAGAAAAACTGGCTGTTGCCCAGTGTGGCAACAGGCGCCGTGGCTTCTGCGACGAAAACGACACAGATCACCGTCAGAATCACATCGCTCAGTTTGAATTTCTTATGCATGGGTAGAAGCTCCTTTTGACAGGTGTAAAAAAGTTTCGTTTCTGCAATTTGTAAACAGACAAGCATATCCGCTAATCGTAAATAATTATGAGATAAACTGCGTTATTACTAATATAGCATCAAATGCTGTGTTGTGTCAACGGAACTTTTTTTCACATATATTATTTATTGCGCAGTCGTAATTTCTGAGAATCGAGAGTAAGGGAAGAAAAACCCCGGCTGAGATAGCCGGGGATCATAAGTCTGCGTTACGTTATACAGGTTGGTAAAGATAGCCAATTCCCTCCAGAAATTTCCCGCCGTTGAGCAGGAATCTTTTGATATTTCTCTGAAGACTGGTGTTTTCTGGGTATTCTTCCCTGGGCAGTTTGGGATTCTTGAAAACCCACAGTAACACATCGTTTCCGGGTATGCCAGCTGGTTCCAGTTCAAACATCTCCTGAAAACGCAGGATGTTGGAGGTTTCAGGCAAAAAGTCCCGGAGCAGGGGAGAGAGCAGCCAGGAGTGGCAGTATACAGCTGTACTTTTATATTCCGGAAACAGGCGGTAAAGCTCTGCAAGTCCTTCCGCAACAGATGGCCGCAAAACCTTGGGGCGCAGATCTACATCAGTCGGAATATGCAGGCTCACAGCCGGACTGCCGTCCATTGTTGTCAGCTCATATTCCAGCTGGCCGATTCGAAACAGTTTGCATGATACCTGACGGGGAGTCCAGGATCCGCGGTCAAAACCATAACGTCCGTAGCTTTCCATGTGTTCCCGGACAAAACGTGAGAATGCTGCCATGGTATCGACATAAATGATCTCGGAAATCCCCAAACGGTCATACTCGGCTTTTGCTTTCATTGCGCATCGGAGCATACAGCATAGACGCCGGAATCCTCCCGGATCTTCCCCAAGAGATTCTTTCAGTAATTCCAGTCCCTCGGTCCAGGATTCTTCGTGCATCAGCAGTTCAAGACAGGGATAAAGCTCCAGTTTGCTGTGGATATCCACGAGCTTTCCAGTAACTTCTTCCGGCATATTGATCAGACGGCAAAGCTGTTCCATAAATCCTCCTTATCCGTGCAGCATCGGGTTTTGATGTGTATTTTGGATGTTTTCTCTATTGTACCGGTTTCCATTCTGTGAAGCCATTGGCTGGATTACTAAAAAGGAGTGTTCGGTTTTGGCTGTTTTGACAATTGTCTTGTGAACAATTATGCCGTATATCTGCTGAAGATGATTTCGGTACCATGGAATCCAGAATTTGAAAGAAACTTTATTTCAAAAATATCCAATTTTCTTGACACAAAATACTTTTTGGTTTACTATTACCTTAAACAGATCGTTTTCAAATTCATCTCCCGCGGCAATGACGTCTTTTGGAAGGTATCACGCTTACAGTCTCCATGAGTAGTGGTGACTGCTGCATAGGTTGCCGCAGCTCGGAGATCATTCATTCTGGTATAGCATGGAGGAACAATCAAGATGGTTGAACTGCACCGAATTGCCACTGAGCAGCGTAATCCCAACACCATGAACATAGACTCCCTGTCCACTCTAGATATGGTAAAGCTTATCAATCAGGAGGATCACAAGGTTGCTGAAGCGGTCAGTTTGGTGACAGACCGGATCGCCCAGGCAGTGGATGTGATTGCCGAACGGTTAAAGAACGGCGGCCGTCTGATTTACTGCGGTGCCGGTACCTCCGGCCGCCTGGGTATTCTGGATGCCGTGGAATGTCCTCCGACTTACTCTACTGATCCCGAGATGGTTCAGGGTTTGATTGCAGGTGGCTATCCTGCCATCTTTAAGGCGGTGGAAGGTGCAGAGGACAGCAGAGAACTGGGTGTGGAGGATATGAAGAGCATCGGTTTTTCTGCCGCAGATGTGCTGGTTGGTGTTGCAGCTTCCGGACGGACTCCGTATGTTCTGGGCAGCATGGAGTATGCCAGAGAACTTGGCGCATCCACAGTGTCCGTTACCTGCTGCCCAGGTAGCGCGCTGGACTGCCTTGCTGATATTGGTATTGCTCCGGCTCCCGGTCCTGAGGTTGTAACCGGTTCTACCCGTATGAAATCCGGCACTGCGCAGAAAATGGTGCTGAATATGCTCTCCACCGGTGCCATGATCAAGTTGGGAAAAGTTTACGGAAACCTGATGGTGGATGTGAAACCCTCCAACGAAAAGCTGATCCGCCGTTGTGTAACGATTGTCTGTGCTGCCACCGAATGCAGCGAAGAAGCGGCGACTGCAGCTCTGGAAGCATGCGCATATCGTCCTAAAATTGCGATCGTTATGGTCCTCATGGGGGTCGGTGCCGCGGAGGCACAGGCATTGCTGAGCCGCACTGATGGCCGTATTGCCGAAATTATTGGGAACTAACCAAACATAATACCCCTGCTGTTTGCAACAGCAGGGGATATCCTTATAAATTGATCCGTCCCATGACGACGCCGTGTTTGGCACCGGTGGCGGAGGGGGCGTTGTTGCTGATTCCAAATAGCGCTTCGTTTGCAAGAACCGCGAAAGCAACAGCCTCTTTGGCATCGCTGTCCAGTCCGAGGTCCTCCTGGGTCTGTACGTTTACTTCCGGTAGTGCCTCCTGTAAAAAACGCAGAAGCGTCGGATTGCGGCTTCCGCCGCCACCAATTACCAACCTCTGAGGGAGCCTGGGGGCGAAGCGGCGCAGGCTCAAGGCAATGGTCTCGGCCGTAAAAGCTGTAGCAGTAGCCAGGATATCCACCAGAGAATGCTTGCCGGCAGACAGAAGCTTTTGCACATATTCTGAGCCGTAGTATTCACGGCCTGTTGTTTTAGGCGGCTCTTTTTTAAGATATGGATCATCCAGCATCCATTGCAGCAATTCCGGGATGACGGTTCCGGAGGCAGCAAGTCTTCCGCCGTCGTCATAGTTCTGTTTTCCCTCGGTGATCATCATTGCCAGTGCATCCATGACCATGTTTCCGGGACCTGTATCAAAGGCTGTTACCTCATCCAGCGTACATCCGGCCGGGAGCAGCGTCAGGTTACCAATACCGCCGATGTTCTGGAGGGCAACATCCTCAGTTTCACTGCGGTAGAGCAGAAATTCGGTGTAAGGCACCAGCGGCGCACCAAGACCGCCTGCTGCCATATCTCTGATTCGAAAATCGCTGACGACAGGGCAGCTGAATTCTTCAGCCAGGAAAGAAGGGTCGCCAATTTGCAGTGTACCGCGGATCACGGTGTTCAGATAATCTGTGTTTTCCGGAATGTGGTAAACTGTCTGACCATGACATCCGATCAGATCTATCCTATCTGTTCCGGTTTTCCGCAGCAGCTCGTGGACCGCCCGGGCATACAGCATTCCCAGGTGGGTTGCCAGCAGACAAACCTCTCTGGTTCCACCATGTTCGCCTGTACAGATATTCAAAACGGCTTGGCGGGTAGCGTTATCAAAGGGCAAAAAGTGAAAGCCAAGCTGATCAACTTTGGTGGAAAGGCCGCTTCCGGTGATTCTGGTGAGTACAGCATCAATGCCGTCGGCAGATGTTCCGCTCATCAGACCTACGACCAACCGGGAGGGCTTATTCCAAAGCTCAATAATCGGATGATCCATAAAATATCAACCCCTTTTTTCTTCAGTTTATCAAAAAACAAATGGATGTCAAGCCGGCAATCATTCCTCAATGATCATATCCGGGAATGACAGATCCCTATATTATGCAAAGGAGCTACCGATATGGAAATGACCGTCAGACAGATGCTTGGTCAGAAAATGATCTTTGGTTTTCATGGAACTGAACTTCCTGAAGAGTTTATAGAACTGATCCGGGAGTACCAGATTGGCAATGTGATTTTGTTTCTTCGCAATGTGGAAAGTGCTTCCCAACTGCGTCGGCTCTGCGGCGAGATCCAGTCCCTGGTGCTGGAAGTTACCGGCTATCCTGCGTTCATTGTGATTGATCAGGAAGGCGGCATTGTCAGCCGTCTTCCGGACGATGCGGTAAACGTCCCCTCCGCCATGGCAGTTTCTGCCACAAATGAGCCGGAAAATGCCCGCATCGCTGCTGAGATTACCATTCGGCAGCTTCGCGGACTGGGCGTCAACTTTAATATGGCTCCTGTTCTGGATATCAATTCCAATCCCTCGAATCCAGTGATCGGTGTGCGGAGCCTGGGCGATGACCCGCAGCAGGTTGCTCTTTTTGCACAGAATGCCGTCCAGGCTTATAAAAATACCGGTGTGTTTTGCTGTGGTAAGCATTTTCCGGGACATGGTGATACCAGTGTGGACTCTCATCTGGGACTGCCCAGGATTGAAAAAACGGTGGAGGAACTGGAGCAGATGGAGCTGGTTCCATTCCGCAGATGCATTGATGCGGGGATTCCTGCCATCATGTCCAGCCACATTTTATTCCCGAATATTGAAAAAGAGGATATTCCAGCCACCATGTCCCGAACCATCATCACGGATCTTCTGAAAAAGAAACTGGGTTTCCGGGGATTGGTATTTTCGGACTGCCTTGAAATGGCAGCGATTCAGGAGTATTATGGGAGTGCCAATGGCATGGTGGCTGCAATCAAGGCCGGCGTCGATCTGGCGGAGATCTCCGCTTCCCTGAATCTGATGTGGGATGCTGCAAAGGCTGTCAATGAAGCTGCCGCAAACGGTGAATTTGACATGGAGGAAATCCGCGAATCCGTTGAAAAGATCCTGTCAGTCAAGAAAGCTATGGTGGTGCAGCCAGAGCCATTGTTCTGTAATCGTCCTGAAGATCATAAGGCTGTGGAGATTATGCAC
Source organism: Oscillospiraceae bacterium (assembly GCA_017620525.1). Taxonomy (GTDB): domain Bacteria; phylum Bacillota; class Clostridia; order Oscillospirales; family Oscillospiraceae; genus Faecousia. The sequence goes on from JAGAUY010000045.1 coordinate 146,475, forward strand.
CGAAATGCCATTACCCATTGCAGCGGAACGGTGCCGATGTTGGATGAAAGCACATTCTTCTGTGGCTGCGCTGTTTACCGTGCTTCTCTGGTTGGGAACTCGGAGTCTGCGGTTCTTCCGTTCCCGGAGCATATGGCTACCGCATTTGGCGGTGAAGGTGTGGTTACTTCAAAGGATCCACAGGATGCAGAGATCCGTGCGGTGGTGGAGGCTGCATCCCGGTACAGAAGAATTGTGCTGGGCACCTGCAACGCCCATTTGTATCCCGGTCAGCTGGCCATGGCAAAAGCGCTGGCAGCTACCGGTAAGGAACTTACCGTTGTTGCACTGCGGAATCCCTACGATATTCCACTGCTGCCTGATTGTGCATGCAAGATTGCAGCCTACGACTATTCCGCTGCCTGCTTTAAGGCATTGGAGGATGTGTTCCGCGGTGGTACCATGACTGGCAGATTGCCGGTCAAGCTGTGAGGTAACGATATGTTTATTGCTGGAATTGACGGCGGCGGCACCCATACACGCATTGAACTGCGTGATATGGCGAACTGTCTGATCCGCCGGGGCGAATTTGGTCCATTCAATCTCAACTCCATCGGCGTGGATGCTTTCCGCAGACTTCTGCACGAGGTCTTTGATTGGTGCGGTAGCATGGAATGCTGTGAGCGATTGTGCATTGGCGCTGCTGGTATTTCCAATCCCAGAGTTCGCTCAATCCTCGCCGAGGAACTGGAACGTTCCGGATTTCGGGGAAAGTGGATACTTTGCGGTGACCAGGAAATTGCCCTTCGCGGGGCTATGGATGGGGCCGGCGCGGTCGTGATCTCGGGAACCGGTTCCATATGCTTCGGCAAAAACGAGGCAGGGGAGACTTCCCGCAGCGGTGGTTTTGGCCATCTGATCGATGACGGAGGCAGCGGCTATGCGATCGGCCGGGATGTCCTCGCAAGTGCTGTCCGTACAATCGATGGGCGAGTGAAGGATTCAGAGATTCTTCAGGCTGTCTGCACATATCTTGGCGGTAAACCGGAAGCAATCGTTCCCTTTGTATATCATCCTGAGACGGATAAATCTGCAATTGCACGGTTTTCTCACATTGCGTTGGATTTGGCACAAAGGGATGATCCGGAAGCACTTCGAATCCTGAATACGGAAGCGAAGGAGCTTTCAGAGCTGGTGTGTGCGGTGCAGGATCGGCTGGAAATGCATCCTTGCCGGATTGCTCTGTTGGGGGGACTTCTTGAAGCAAATAATCCCTACCGAGGTATAGTTTCCAGGGAGCTTTCCAAGCTGGGTACAGTGATTGCCCCTGCCCACAATGCACTATGGGGCGCTGCACAGATGGCCTGGGAATTGGAACATTGATAAAAGGGCTGACTCAGAAGTGAGTCAGCCCTTTTTGAATTTCTTTTTGTCGGATAGTTCTTCCAGCGGTTTCAGGATCTTCTGCATCATATCGGCCGAAAAATGGAATACTACAGAAAAACCGAACAGGATCCAGATAAAACCGAACTGAAGAAATTCATATGGTATCAATAGGAACAAAATGACTGGTGAGAGGATCAGCAAAAAATTCAGAACAACCCAGCCAAGGCGCAGGACCAGAAGAATGACTGCGTTTCGCAGGTAAGCAAACCAGCCGTTGCGGAAACGGGCGATTTGAGGATAGATCAGGGAAAATACAAGTGTTACCAGAACCAGCAGTATTGCCGCAATGATCTTGAAGAGCAGGGGCAGTGTAAGAAACAGGGACAATCCCAGGCTGAAAGACATAAAGATCTGAACCAGCCAGAAGAGGGTGCTTGTTTTCAAATTATGCCACCATGCTTTGAAGAATGGCCGGATGGTGCCGCTTCCTTCATTTCGGTGTCTTCGTCCCATGACGGTATACATAGCGGTATTGGATGCGCCAATGGTGACAATTGGAAGGCTGGCAACGATCCAGCACAAGTTCAGCAGCATCATTTCACCAAAGGAAGTCATGACTTTCGTGAATTTGGAATCGGGGGAAAAGAAGTTCATAAATGGATCTCCTGGGTATTGATTTGGCAGGACAGCAGCCGGCTGGCCTCTGCCGCAGCTGCATTGTGAATTAATGAACGCATTCGGATAAATCTAGTATTTGCGCGGGTAGGACATACCCGATTGGTCAGCAGTACGACCCATAGACCGGTATCGGGATCGATGGCGATGCTGGTTCCGGTAAAGCCGGTATGTCCATAAGCCCGGGGACTCATCAGATCACCCAGAAAATTCCTGGGACTGCCGGTCAGATTGAATCCAAGTCCCCGGAATTCACCGGCGGACTGGGGTGTACGGTTTATCAGCGCGGCTTGGAGCATGGCAGGGGAGAGGTAAGTAAAGCCATTGTCCAGTTTACCGCCGTTAGCCAGCATTTTCGTAAAAATGATCATATCATTAAGATTGCTGAACACACCGGAATTGGCGGAAATCCCCCCGAGAAAACGGGCATTTTCATCATGGACGATGCCTTGAAGGAGCTTCCCGGAAATGGGATCCATTTCCGTGGGGACAATATCGCCTGAAGGGTGATAGCCGGTCTGATTCATTCCAAGCGGGGAGAAGACATAATTTTGCGCCAATTGATCCAGAGGGGTACCGCCTACCTGTTCCAGGATTTTTCCCAGCAGTATATATCCCATGCAGCTGTAGACTGGAGCGAGTCCTGGGGTATGGATCAGTGGATGCTCAAGAATAACACTCAGCGCATCTGCAGGATCGGCTGTGAACTCTGAAAGAAGAAAGTGATCAGAAATTCCGCTGGTGTGCGTCAGCAGATGCAATATGGTGATATCACGCTTATCTGCGGGAGCATCCGGACAGAAATCCGCCACGGTGTCATACAGGCGAAGTAGTCCGTCTTCGATAAAACGAAAAGCGATCATAGTGGGACTCACGATTTTCGTAAGACTTGCAATGTCAAACAGGGAAGTGTCTGTGCAGCTGCCATAGGTTTTCTTCAGATACAGTATCTGTCCGACGCCTATAGCCAGCGCTGCGCTGGGATATGCACCCTGTTCAAGGCCCTGACAGATGAGATGATCAACCTGATGAAATACCTCCATTTTGGTTCCTCCTGTGTTCAGATTCCAATGGTGAGTGTAATTAATGTGATGATATCCCATTAACAGGGAAAAGTCAAGAAATGCAGATGAGCCAGTATTCCGGTTTAATCCAGAATGGATTGGGATAATTCAACAAAAACATCTGGTTAATAATGGTCAAAATACCAAATATGTTGGCTAAATTGTATTTGAAGTTGACAAGAAATCCAATTGTGTATTATGATTATATTATGAAACAAAGTTCTGAATTTCAAGACGAATAATGTCATAAAAATTTCAGAATGGTTTCGAAATGCCTTTCGGCAACAACAAGGAGGAAACAGAATGAAAATGCTTAAGAAGACTCTGGCAATGCTCCTGGCTCTGATTATGGTTCTGAGCCTGGCAGCATGCGGCGGCGCTGAGGAGCCCCAGGAGACCAATGCTCCTGCTCAGGCTGGCGAAGCTGAGGTTGCTACCCCTGAAGAACCCGTTAAGATCACCATCTACTATCCCGATTCTTCTACCGCTCCTTTCCGTGAGGACTGGCTGGCTCTGACTGAGACCGCTAAGCTGGCAAATGCTGATGTCACCATCGAGGCTATCCCCGAGGGCGAGTACAGCACTCCCGTTAACCTGGCTCTGGATACTCAGGAGAACTGCCCTGATGTCATCATGTTCCAGGAAATCTACGGCAGCAAGGCCTCTTTGTGCATGAACGGCGGTGTGGTTTCCATTTCCGAATACCCCGAGTGGACCCCCAACTTCAATGCCATGGTTGAGAAGCTGGGCCTGACCGATCAGGTCAATTCTCTGAAGCTGGCAGACGGCAAGCGCTACATCATGCCTTCTCTGCATGAGTCTCTGGGTTATGACGGCGGTCTGATCCTGCGTGCAGACTTCCTGGAAGCAAAGGGTTTTGATGCACCCAAGACCTTCGACGATCTGTACGAGATTCTGAAGGCTTACAAGGAAGAGAATCCCGATTCCTACCCCATGGTTCACTACCTGGTTCCCTACATCACCCATCGTATGATCATGCCCGCATGGGGCTGCCCCGTTGGTTATTGGGTACCTCCCTACCTGGGCTCCATTGCATGGGACTATGAGAACAAGGACTACTACGTCACCGCTACGTCCGAAGCTTACCGTCAGTACCTGCAGTTTATGAACAAGCTGTCTGACGAAGGCCTGCTGGATCCCGAGGCTTCTGCTGATGATGTCTGGTCTCAGAAGATGACCTCCGGTTCCGCTATCTGCACCTACGCTTACTACGACCAGATCGCTACTCTGGAAGCTGCTTCCGAGATCGAAGGCTACGATCTGCAGCTGTATCTGCCTCTGGAAGGCCCCGCCGGCGCACTGGGCGAAAACCGTGAGCTGGCATACCGTGGTCTGCTGTTCCCCGCTGCCGCTGCTGAGCGCGAGGACTTCGAGCAGGTCGTCCGTGCTGTCGACGCTATGTTCTACTCCGAAGAGGCTGCCAAGATCTGGAGCATTGGTGTTGAAGGCGTTACCTATAACGTTGTCGATGGCGAGATCGTCTTTGTTGACGAGGTTCTGAATGCTGCCGAGGGCATCAACAAGTACCTGCAGATCAACTATGGCTGTGGCACCTCCGGTTTCCAGAGCGTGTGGCCTGATGAGTACTCTCTGCTGAAGTTCGACGAAGAGTATGCTGAGATCTTCGCAGCAGCAGCTGAGATGGGCGCAAACCAGACCTTCGCTCCCGAACCCTGGTTCGACGACATCGCTGCTGAAGATGCAGGCATGATCGCAAACGGCGCTATGTTTGACCTGGTTGAGACTTACCGTGAGCAGTTCATCAATGGCGATGTTGATGTCAATGATGACGCTGTTTGGGCTGATTACGTTGCTCAGCTGGAGGCCGCTGGCCTGCAGGAGTACCTGGATCTGTACAACGAGTACCGCAACCAGGGCTGATCCGACGTTGAATTAATTGTTTAATTGAATCGCACCGATGGGGGTGGGTTGCCCACCCCCATCTTTTTTGAGTTCCCCGACTTATCGGGCAGCAACCGCAAGGGAGGTCATATTTATGCGCAGTACAACTGCACAAAATGAGCTGATTCGAAATCAGAAAAAAGCAAAGCGGATCGCTTATTGGAAGCAATATTGGGTCATGTATGCTATGCTGGCTCTTCCGGTTGCTTACTATATTATTTTCCGCTATATCCCCATGGCAGGTAATATCCTGGCATTCCGCCGCTATGTCCCCGGTAAGGGTATGTTTGGCGTTGAGTGGACAACGCGCTATGTTGAGCGCTTCCTGAAGGACCCTGTATTCTGGAAAGCATTCAAGAATACTCTGGTTCTTTCCATCTCCAATCTTGTCATCAATTTCCCCATTCCCATTATTTTCGCCATTGCTCTTAATGAGTTGCGCTGGGAACCTTTCAAGAAGTTTGCCCAGACCGCATCTTACATCCCCAGATTCGTTTCTACGGTGGTTGTCATCGCCATCCTGAACGAGTTCCTGTCTCCCAGTTCCGGCTTCCTGAACATGCTGCTGAAGGAATTTGGAATTGAACCTATTTACTTTATGAATGAAGCGGAATGGTTCCGTCCCGTCTACATATTCTCTGAGGCCTGGCAGTTTACCGGATGGAATGCCATCATTTTCCTGGCAGCCATCACTGGCATTAACCAGGATCTGTACGAAGCTGCTGAACTCGATGGCGCTTCCCGCTGGCAGAGAATCTGGCACGTGACCCTTCCTTCTATTTTGCCCACCATCATGGTTATGCTGATTTTGAACGTTGGCAGCATCCTGGCTCTGGGTTTCGAAAAAGTCCTGCTGATGTACACCCCCATCAACTCCGGTGTTTCTGATATTCTGGATACTCTGACCTACAGAACCGGTTTGAGAAACTCCAACTATTCCTATGCAACTGCCATCGGTTTGTTTACCGGTGTGGTTGGCCTGATCCTGGTGTCCGCATCCAATTATATCAGTAAGAAGTTCACCGGCGACGGCATTTATTAAGGAGGGAGAAGAAGATGGCTAAGTATTACCGCAGTAAAGAAAATATCATCTTTGATACCATTGTCGTGGCGCTGGTTGTGCTGGTGCTGATAGTGTGTCTTGTTCCCTTCATGTACATTCTGTCCGCTTCTTTCTCTGGCCCCAAGCCACTGACCAACGGTGAAGTGTTTCTTTTCCCCAAGGATTTTACAATCAATGCATATATAAAAATCATCCAGTATCCCAACTTCCTGCGATCTTATGGCAATACTATTTTCTATACCATTGCTGGTACCGCAATCTGCCTGGTTATGACCTGTCTGATGGCGTTCCCTCTGGCGCATACCAGATTGAAGGGACATGCGTTAATTATGAAGATGGTTGTCATCACCATGTTCTTCAGCGGCGGTCTGATCCCCAAGTTTTTGCTGGTGAACTCTCTGAAGCTGACCGATACTGTCTGGGCCATCCTGCTTCCGATGGCGATCAACACTTTCAACCTGATTGTTCTGATCAATTTCTTCAAGAGCATCCCCTCGGAACTGGAGGAAGCTGCGCTGATTGACGGCATGGGATACTTTGGGATTATGAGAAATATCTTTATTCCTCTGTCCATCCCTGCTTTGGCTACTATCACTCTGTATTACGCAGTCTACTTCTGGAATGACTGGTTCAATGCTTTGATCTATGTGAAGAGCGCCAAGTACCCCGTTATGATGATCCTGCGCAATCTGGTCGTCGGTACGATGCAGATGGATGTTGCCAATGCCGGCGGCGAAGCTGATACCGTTTCCATCGCAATGAAGTGTGCGGTTATCGTTACCTCTTCCGTTCCGATCATTGTGCTGTATCCGTTCCTCTCCAAGTATTTTGTGAAAGGTCTGACGGTTGGCGGCGTGAAGGGATAAAGTATTATTCGTGCAAAATCATAACCACCGGCCGTGCCGGTGGTTTGCACTAGCCCCCTTAGGGCTTTTTTCCGGCTGAGCCTAAAGGCCCGTCGAAAGGTCTGCCAACCGCATTCCTTTCACGGGCTGCCCCTAAAGGGGCTTATTTCCACTTGC
>JAGAUY010000046.1 GCA_017620525.1 Oscillospiraceae bacterium
CTCAATCGTAGGCTTGATGGAATTGGTGAACACGAACTCTGCATCTTCGTTGGGGTCCAGCTGAATGATGCGCTGTGCCTCATCAACCACATAGCCGGGACAGGACTTCTCCGTTACCACATAAGCACCGGCAGGCAGCTTACTCAGGTCGATTTCGCCGTTTTCGTCTGTGGTGAACTCTTCGGGGCCGTAATCACCGGCAACGGACTTGATTTCAAAGACAGCGTTGGGAATGACCTTACTGGGGTCATTGCTGTCCACCTTCACCAACCGCAGGCCGGGTTTCACATCGTTGAAGAACAGCAATTCACGGATGCCATCTCCGGCAGTTAGCTCCACCTGCTGGGGCGTAGTGTCCAGAATGTATCCATCGTTGCCGGTGTCCACTTCATAGGCCAGATAAGTGCCGGGTTCCAGGTCGGTCAGCAGAATCTCGCCAAACTCGTCGGTTCGGAACTTGCCCAGGGAAACGGTGTCTTTGAATACCTCAAAGGTCACATCGGGCATGGCTACCATGTTCTTGCGGTCGTACTTGATGATGCGCAGACCGGGCAGTTCCTCGTTGATTAGGGGGAACACGGTAGTATCACCGGCAGCAACGCTTGTGGTATGGACGGTATCATCCTTCAGCCAGCCAACAGGCGCAGTCTGCTCCACAATCTCGTATGCGCCGGGCTTGATCTCCTCAAAGATGGCACAGCCATTGAAGTTGGTTTCTGCCGTGTAGGTGACGCCGCTTTCAATGTGCTTGATGGTAACGACAGCTCCGGGCAGCTTCATACCAGTGTTGGAGTATTTCTCGACGCGGAGATTGCCGTAAGGCTCGTTTTCAAAGGCAACCTCTGCAACCTCGCCATACTTCACGGTGACATTCTGCGTGGTATCTTTACCCAGCAGGAAAAACTCGGGAGCTTCACGCTCAATGACTGTGTAATTGCCGGTAATGGTCAGGGGAATGTTGATCTCGCCGTTATAGTTGGTGACAAAGGTTCCCAGAGTATCACCGCTGGGGGTGATGACCTCAAAAAGCGCACCGCTGAGAGGGATGGTAGTGCCAGCCTGATACTTCACGATTCGCAGGCCGGTTTCCATCTCCTCCATAGGCTCATCGCCATAATAGCTGTAGGTAGACAGGCGGATGGGAGTGGTCGGGTCCGTGTCGCAAAGATAATTTTGCAGTTCGCCAAATTCATCTTTTTCGGCACAGACAGCGTAGTAAATCGCGTATTTGTAAACATCGGCAGAGAAGGCCAACTGCACACCGCCACTCTTGCCTGCAACAGCATCAGCAGGATAGAGCACTTTGAACTTTGCACCATAGCCCTGTCCGGTGCCGGTGGTGGTAATCGCGGTAATGTCATTGTTCTCCATATCCACGATGCGGGTACCCTCCGGGACTTCATCGGGATTGGCAAAGGATACGGCGATGTCATAGTCGCACACCCAGGTTTCACTATGGATGGTGAACACCTGCTGTTTATACTGACGGCCATTGATGGTTACGGCATAGGCTTCATCACGGTCCGGGGTCGCGGTCAGCTTGGGAGCCTGCACGGTGCTCCATGCGGTGCCGCGCTGATAGATGTTCTTTGCAGCGGCAAGGATTTTCTGCGCCCGTTCCATCTCAACGCCGGTCAGAGTGGGATTGACCTTCAGATTGGCAATGTCCCAGTTGGGAAGCAGGTAGCACCAAAGAGCCATTTTCGTGGAATAGTAGGCGTGGTACTTATTCTCCAGCTTCAGCTCGCCCAAACTGCGATGAGGGTAGCCGTTTGCAATGATACCCATGACCTTGGGATCGCTGGTAATTTCCTCGGCCAGATATTCAATGCTTTCGCCCTCCGCAACGGTCTGGGGAACACCCTTCGTGTTGGGGTTGACGCAGTAGGCGGGGATTTCTTTTGTCTGCCCCTTGCTGTTCACATAGTTGTAGTAAGTGTAGATCTGCTCACGGATACGTCCGTTGATGGACAGATAGGACAGCCGGTAGCCGCCATTGTAAATGTCCACCTCGCCCAATGCCTCTTCTTCGGTCGCTGCGGCAAAGGCGGCTGTGGGGAACATTCCCAACACCGTAATCAAAACGAGAAGCAGGGAAATAATCCGTTTCTTCATCAGATAACCTCCTTGAAATATGGTTTTGGGGAAAAGAAAAGCGGTATGCTGCTGCATACCGCTTTCGCGCGTTTGTAGTTGTCAGATGGCCCGGATGCTGTACTCAGTGCGCTGGAACACACCGTCCTTATACACATCAAAAGCCTCCATGTAGTAGGTTCCGGGAGGGCAGGAATTGAACAGGTTTTCAATCTCGCTTGCGCGCCACGGCCAGAAGGAATGTGC
>JAGAUY010000047.1 GCA_017620525.1 Oscillospiraceae bacterium
AGAATCGCCAATCTGTGCGAAAAAACAGATGACGGCAAGAACTGTCCCGGTACAACCGGCATTGGACATACCCGCTGGGCAACGCACGGCGCGCCCACCGATACCAATGCTCATCCGCACATGAGCAATGACGGCAAATTCGCCGTTGTCCACAACGGCATTATCGAAAACTACATTGCTCTGCGTGAAGAGCTGATCAGCAAGGGGTATCGCTTTGAAAGCCAGACAGATACCGAAGTTGTTGTGCATCTGATAGAAATGTACTATACAGGCGATCTGAAAAAGGCTGTCATCAGGGCATCTTCGCGTCTGCAAGGCTCCTATGCGCTGGGCGTTGTGTGTTCAGACATGCCGGAAAAGGTATATGTAGCCCGGGAAGCAAGCCCCCTGATTCTCGGTGTCGGCGTGGGAGAGAATTACTTTGCTTCTGATGTTACAGCGCTGGTTTCTTATACGAAAAATGCCATCTACCTGGAGGATGGCGAGTTTGCTGAAATCACGCCTGATGCCATTACTGTATTTGATCCGGCAGGACAGCCTGTCCAAAAGAGAATCAGCCGTATTACCTGGGACGTTCAGTCGGCAGAAAAAGGTGGATACGAGCACTTTATGCTCAAGGAGATCATGGAGCAGCCCAGAGCGGTGAAGGCAACCATAGCCCCAAGAATCAAGGGCAGCGAAATCCTTCTCGACCAGGCTGAGCTGAGTGCCGACTATTTGTCTGGTATTCGCAATATCGTCATCACGGCCTGCGGTTCAGCGTATTACGCCGGGTGTGCGGGAAAATATGCCATCGAAAAGCTATGCCGGATTCCCGTTCAGGTCGAGCTGGCCAGCGAATTGCGTTACAGCGATCCGATGATCGACGGGCATACGCTGCTGATTGTGCTGTCGCAGTCCGGCGAAACCGCCGACACCATCGCAGCGATGAAGGAATGCAAGCATCGCGGCGCAAAAACGCTGGCTGTTGTCAATGTGGTGGGCAGCACCATTGCCAATATTGCGGATCATACGCTTTACACCTGGGCAGGGCCGGAAATTGCCGTCGCCACCACCAAGGGGTATACCACACAGGTTTCTGTGCTGTATCTGTTTGCGCTGTATACGGCGAAAACGCTGCATCGGATTGACGATGAGCTGTATGATACCCTGCTGACATCCCTGAAGGCTTTGCCAAAGAAGATCCAGGAGGCTTTGGATATGAATCCGGCTATTCCGGCCTTGGCAAAGAAGTATCACGGTGCAGCTTCCATGTTCTTCATCGGCCGCAATACGGACTATGCGGTGGCGCTGGAAGGTGCGCTGAAAATGAAAGAAATATCCTACATCCATGCAGAATCCTATGCGGCCGGGGAGCTGAAGCACGGAACCATCGCGTTGATCGAGGAGCAGCAGCCGGTCATCGCTTTGTGCTGCAATGAGCATATCATGGAGAAAACCATGAGCAATATCGTTGAGGTGAAAGCAAGGGGCGCGGAAGTCCTTGCCGTGACCTACAAGGATAACCAGAAAATCGTATCTCTGGTGGATGATATGATTTTCATTCCCCATACGGAAACGATTTTCACGGCAGCGGTGGAGATTGTCCCGCTGCAGCTGCTTGCCTATTACGTTGCCAGGGAGAACGGCTGCGATATCGATAAGCCGAAGAATCTGGCCAAATCGGTCACGGTTGAATGATTGGGGTGGAGGAACATATGACGAAATACATATTTGTCACCGGAGGCGTTGTGTCCGGTCTTGGCAAGGGTATCACTGCCGCTTCCCTGGGAAGACTGCTGAAGGCTCGTGGACTCAAGGTCGCAGCCCAGAAGCTGGATCCCTACATCAACGTTGACCCCGGCACAATGAGTCCCTACCAGCACGGTGAGGTCTATGTGACCGAGGACGGTGCTGAAACCGACCTGGATCTTGGCCACTATGAACGCTTCATTGATGAAAACCTCAACAAATATTCCAACCTGACCACCGGCAAGGTCTACTGGAACGTGCTGAATAAGGAGCGGCGCGGAGAATACCTTGGCTCCACGGTGCAGGTGATTCCGCACATCACCAATGAGATCAAGGACTTTGTTTATCGGGTTGGCAGAAAAACAAATGCAGATGTGGTCATTACCGAAATTGGCGGTACCATCGGTGATATTGAGTCCCAGCCCTTTATTGAAGCCGTGCGGCAGATTTCCCTGGAAGTCGGCAAGGAGAACAGTTTGTTCATCCATGTGACCCTGGTTCCGTTTTTGCACGGCTCGGACGAACACAAATCAAAACCGACGCAGCATTCTGTGAAGGAGCTGCAGGGAATGGGCGTGAAGCCGGACATCATCGTTCTGCGCTGCGATGAACCGCTGGAAGAATCGATTTTCAAAAAGATCTCCATGTTCTGCAACGTAAAGCCGGATTGTGTGATTGAGAATATCACCCTCCCGAACCTCTACGAGGCACCATTGATGCTGGAAAGAGCCAACTTCTCTTCGGTTGTCTGCCGCGAACTCGGGATCACAGCGCCTGAACCTGATCTGACAGAATGGGCAATCATGGTGGAGCGCATCAAATCAAGACAGCACTG
>JAGAUY010000048.1 GCA_017620525.1 Oscillospiraceae bacterium
ATGAATGAGCGGCTGAAAGAATCCTTGCTTCAGATGATGAAGGAGGGAGTCGAATGAAAGCAGTCATTTATGCTCGTTATTCTTCTGACAATCAGCGAGAAGAATCCATTGAGGGTCAGATTCGAGAATGCACTGCTTTTGCGGAAAAGAACGGCATCACGATTCTGAAGCACTACATTGACCGGGCCTACTCTGCCAAGACGGATAACCGCCCGGAGTTCCAGCGGATGATCAATGACAGCAGGCAAAGGCTGTTCGACATTGTCTTAGTGTGGAAACTGGATCGCTTCGCAAGAAACCGCTATGACAGCGCCAACTACAAGAACATCCTCAAGAAGAACGGTGTCCGTGTGGTATCTGCCAACGAGCCGATCTCCGGTCGCTCCGAGGGTATCTTGTTGGAGTCCATGCTGGAAGGTTTTGCGGAATACTTCTCCGCCGATCTTGCGGAAAAGGTCAGCCGGGGTATGACGGAGAATGCGCTAAAGTGCAAGTTCAATGGGGGCAATCCTACCATCGGATTCACCTCCGATAAGGAGCAGAACATTCTGATTGATCCGGTGAAAGCGCCCTTTGTATTGGATGCTTTCAAGATGTACGACGACGGTTCTACCATGTCGCAGATCCGGGACTTCCTAAACGAAAACAATGTGCTGAACAGCCGGGGCAATCCCCATACGGTCAACAGCGTGGCGAAGATTCTCAAGAACCGCAGATACATTGGTGAGTACAGCTATCGTGACATTGTGATCCCCAATGGCATCCCGGTGATTGTTCCCCAAGACCTTTTTGACCGGGTGCAGGAGAAGATCGAGAAGAATAAGAAAGCGCCTGCAAGGTCAAAAGCGGAAGTGGACTATCTGCTGACCACCAAGCTGTTCTGCGGCCACTGTGGAGCCTACATGTGCGGTGAGAGCGGCAAAGGCCGTTCCGGCAAGACCTACCACTACTACAAGTGTGTGTCCGTAAAAAAGAAGCGAACGGATTGCAAGAAGAAGGCAATCAAGAAGGACTTCATCGAAGAATTTGTGATTCGCCACACGATGAAAACCCTAAACGATGATGCCGCCATCGAAGCAATCATCGCTGTGCTGATAGATTTGCAGGAACGGGAGAATGTGAATCTACCCCTGTATGAGCAGCAACTCCGGGATGTGGAAAGGAACATTGAAAATCTGTTGGATGCCATCCAGCAAGGCATCTTTACCAAGTCCACTAAGGGACGCCTGGATGAACTGGAATCAGCCAAGGAGGAATTGGAAATTCGGATCGCCAACGAGAAGCTTGCCAAACCGAAGCTGACAGAAGAAAAGATCAAGCATTTCCTGTACAGATTCCGGACGCTGGATATGACCAAGAAGAAGCACAGACAACTGCTGATCGATATGTTCATCAACCGGATTTATCTCTACGATGACAAACTGGTCATCACATTCAACCACAAGGATGGTGCGGAAACCATAACACTAGAAGACATAGAAACCGCTCTTGCTGAGGTCGGGTTCGGTTCGGATTTGGTTAGCTTCGCTGTACCAAAAATTCCAGATACCCATTCGGGTGTCTGGAATTTTTTATACACTGAGGGACTCGAAAGGACGGCACCAGTCCGCAGACTGGTGTAAAAATTGAGAGCTGGCGAGCAATTTTTAGTCCGTGGGAGAGTCCATGGATAACGGAGCGCAATCCGTAGGATTGTGAAACGTTATCCATTTTGCTGCATTGAAGTATTGTCGTCAACGGGTCCCTTCCGGTGTACCACATTTCCCGTCTAACTTTGATAGAGTTAGACGGGAACTTTTTATGTCCAAAACAGCAGAGAAATGCAAAACATTCCATATAAAAATAGAACAGTTATAGGAAGCGACCATTTCAAAATGTGTATTTCTTTGAAATCGCCCCTATTGAGCCGTGTAACGAATACCCGTTTCTGTGTAACTAATAAAGGTTTCCGTGTAGAGAATAGGGGTCTTCGTGTAACCTATAGGCCTCTCCGTGTAACGAATTAATTTTCTGTATATAAGAATTATTTACTGATATTGCAGCCATGTTCATAAATGGCTGCAATTTTTGTTGACTCCCATATAAAAGTGTGCTAAATTGATTATGCCAAACCAATTAAATACAATGGAGAAAGAGTATTTTTGCCTTAGGGATATTGTACCCTTTTTGCGTTCATACTATGAATTTGATAAAAATGCAAATTCCATCAGTATGAATGCAGAAATGCTCTTTGTATTGAATTGGTTTGGCGACTATCGGAGTTTGCGTTTTTTGTGCGGTTACTTCGGTAGCCGCACTTTTTATTTTAGGAAAGAAGGAGTAAACATGAAAATCAAGAAAATAATTGCAGTCATTCTAATGGTATGTATGTCCGCTGGTGTTTGCGCTTGTTCTAACCAAAACGGAACCTACGATGAGCACCCAAAATCAGAAGCGCATAGCGAAACACAAACGCCGAAATACAATACAGCGTATCCTGATGATGTTTTGGTTGCCGAAGCGAATGTAATTACTGTTGAAAAGGCCACAGAAGATTTGCTCGAGAATATGCATCACGAGTGCTTACAAGTTGGTGTAGTCACTTTTGACAATCTAACTTTGTCGTATCCGGATTTGGATTCTATTGAGGCGACATATTGGTTCGATATTTCCATTCAACATGAGTATGGAAATGAGAATTATCGCGCTAAGGTTATTTATCTTGACACCACTGATTCCTATGGACGCAGTGAGTTTGCTTTCTCAACGACTTATTCTGATATCTGGCAGGTTGATTCGACGTTTACTAGCCTGGGCAAATGGACATATGATGATGGAGACACTCACATTCTTGTGAACTTTATTAGAACGGATGATCCTGGATATGTCGTAGAGTATGAGATTAAGTATTATGCAAGTTACTGGGTAGGAAGCCGTTGGGTGGAATCGGTTTCCGATGGTGAAGTAACAGTATACGGCGACAATGAGTGGGATGGAGATAACTACTATTTATCCATCGACTTGGGAGATTTCTATAATGAAAGTGAGCAGACAATGGACCGTGGATATGTTAAGGTGTACCCTTGGTACGGTGTGTATTGGGATGCTCTTCACGCAAATGGCGGTCCCTTTAGACTTACAAAGGGGTGACCGAAAAGGAACAGTTGTTCTGAACCTTGCCGGGAATTGGGGATAGTAATTTGTTCCCCGTCTGGAGTTGGATGCACCCCACCCAGTTTTCGGGCTGCACCCCATTTACATCCCGGGGAAAACAAAAATGCACCCCACTCAAAAGTCAGATGCACCCCATTTACGGAACTCTATTAAACCTGATCATTATTCCCAAAGGAAAAAAACACATCCACCGGCCCAGCCGGTGGATGTGTTTTTTTGTTTTTGGGAGGACAACATGGATAAGATTATCTCTTGCGAGTTCAATATCGACACCGCCTGTGTCGAGGTCAAATATGCCGACGGCAGCATGATCTCAATCGACTGCACCAGGGTCGAGAACGAAGTTGCCCGGAATATGTACGAAGCCAGCGAACTGGATTGGCTGGTGTACAACGCTCCGGTTGACTATGTGAACCTGCTGCTCCATGGGGACATCCGGGAGTATCTGAAGAATGTAACGCAATACCATCCGTTTGACAACTGATATGTGATTAACCAGATGCGGGCTTTCCGCATCTGGTTTTCAATATCCAGTGAAGCCACATCCATAAAAGTTCTCACAAACAAATGCGAAATAATCCTTCGTTCTGTCTTTCGTGATCTGAGGGAATGAAAGAATAAGTATTATTCTCAGTATTGCTATAAATTGTTATTTTCACAATTTCTGACAAGTAATCATCACCATTCCGGAATTGTGTTTTTCAAAATTCATGAGCGGTAACATCTCGTTTTTTGCCTAGATCCCTTCGCCTTTCTTTCCGTCTGTTCTGCTTCACGCTTTGCCTTCCACCCTTGGACCTCTCGTTGGCCTTCCTCGCTCTCGTAAAATGCCAATATATCGGGGAGGATGCACCGGGCGATGGATTCAATGGCGTGCTGCGGAATACCGGAATTGTTCACTGGTTTCTTTCCTCAGCTCAAGCAGCTCGTTACCTCCGGTTTGATATTCAGTTTTCAAGTTGCAGATGGGCAGACGCTGTATGTGGCTGGCAGATCTCTTTTCCCGAAGAAACAGAAAATGCAGCCGCTGTCAAGCCATAGCTTGCTCTGCGTCTGCATTTGGTGTTCAAATTTGAGAATATTATAGCCGGTGGAGAGGGTGCTGTCAACCGAACTTGGAACAGCAATTTTCACGTATTTCGAAGCTGATTTTCGGCTTCGGAATTCAAAGACATTCCCCACATCAGATTCGGCCCAAAAAGTCGTTGCAATGCAACGACTTTTTGGGCTCTAAATGCGTGAGTTCTCAGCGGTCAAGTGCTTTCAAAACCGTATCGGATATACTCCAAACAGTGCCGATCAGGCCAATGAGTATACAGGCAGGAACGGCAAGAATTCCGATCAGCAGTAATGTCAGGCACAAAATGATTGCACTCAATGCGGATTTGATCTTTACCGTAAAACCTGCTTTTCGCTGATACAGAGCGATAGTGTGTTCTGCATCATTCATTTCTGGCACCGCTGACGATAGAGAAGTAGGCGTTGGAGGTGACCTTATAGACCAGCAGGTAGAGGAGCCCAAACAAGGCAAAACAAATCAGTGTTGTCTGAGCAAACAGTAGGGCATTTGTCATATTGAACATCCGAAGAAGCAGGCAGATGATCGGAAATGCAAAGCACAGATGAACGCCGGCCGTGACCAAAGGCAGGAAGAATACGGTAAGCATCTGAGAATTGATGCTCCTTCTGATGTCACGCTTCATCATACCCACCTTCTGCATGATCTCAAAACGGCTCTGATCCTCATACCCTTCCGTGATCTGCTTATAGTAAAGGATCAGCACCGCAGCAAACAAAAATACCACACTCAGGACCAATCCCAGCACGAACAAGCCTGCAAATGTACCTATGGAACTATCACGCTCATAAGCCCGGCTGTCATAGCGAAGATAGCTGAGATTGTCCAGGAATGCCTTGCCCTCGTCATTACCATCGTAGCCAAGTGCCTCGTAGATCACCTTCTGGGTTTCCTCATCCACATTGGTATCGAAGCCATACCGCCAGTGGATTTCCAGCAGATTACTGCCATTGGAAGCGCGCATATCATACAGCGGTACAAGGGTTTGGTAAAAATCGGGAACGACTACATAAAGAGAGGACATGACATTGGATGCAGAATCACCGTTAATCGGGAAATCAGACAGGTGCTCCTTGATCCGGAAGCTGCGGTCCATCCCTCTCAGGGTTAGGCTCTGTTCATTATAAGGAGACCGGAAGGAGTAAATCAACACCTCATCCGGGGCAAGGGTGTAAGCTGTTCCGCTCATCCGGTTATAGTCCTCCAGCGGGACGAAATTCACAAGCCAAACATCTCCATAGACATTCGCAGAGCTTACCCTCATATTGTTGGGGTCAAGCTCCAGTTCCGAGTCAAACATCTGACCAGACAGTGCTGCCACACGGTAGTCCATGACATTCTCCCTGGCGGCATTGTAATCGTCCAAAATGCTGTCGATGTAATCCCGTACAGGCGCAAAGTCTTCGTAGTCTCCGCTCTCCGGGTCGAGAACATAGGCATCCACGGTGATTTCTCTGGGATAGCGGGTATGCAGGATTTCCTCAACGCCAAAAAACAGACAGGATGTGGAGGAAAGCATAACCAAAACCATGGTCAGCAGAATGCAGATGGAAGCAAGACCGGCACCGTTTCGTGTCATCCGATATGCCATAGAGGACACGGAAACAAAGTGGTTTGGCTTATAGTAATACCGCTTATTTTTCTGAAGCAGCTTGCACAGCAAAACCGAACCGGACATAAACAGCAGGTATGTTGCCAGAATCACCATGCTCACAGCCACAAAGAATAACAGTAAAGCGGAAAGGGGGTCTTCAATCGCAAGCGCGAGATAATAGGCTGCCCCAAGGATGACTGCGCCCAGGATACCCCAGAACCAATACATACGGGGCAGTTTTTCGCCGACATTTTCGCTTTTGATCAGGTTGATTGCGTTGGTTCTGCCAATCTGCCACAGGGATTTGACCATGATGACCAGAAAAATTACAGCAAATACGACGGACGCAATCACGGCACTGCTGCCGGAAACCGTCAGGCTGTAATCCACTTCACCGCCCACAATGTTGACGATGCACAGCTCTGCCAGCTTCGACAAAGTCACACCTGCAAACAGGCCCGCGAAAATGGAAATCACAGCGGTCATCACCGTCTCCCAGAAGACCACCATGCCGAGATGACCTTTGCCCATGCCCAGAATATTATACAGTCCAAATTCTTTCTTGCGCCGACGCATCAGAAAAGAGCTGGAATACAGTAGAAACAGTCCCGCGAAGAGGGCAATGATCCAGACACCAAGGCCGAGCATTTCCTGAATGAATTGTCCGCCCGGCAGGCGGAAAACCGCCTCCGCACGAGAAAGGTATCCCACGATATAGAGCATTGCCACCATGCCGATACAGGTGAGCAGATAGGGCAGGTACAGCTTGCGGTTACTGCGCATGCCTGTCCATGCCAGCTTTGGATAAAAGCTCATTTTCATGCCCGGTCACCACCTGTCGCCAGCATGGTCAAGGTATCAGAGATCTTCTGATAGAGCTGCTCGTTGGTACTGTTGCCCCGGTAGATCTGGTGGAACACCTCGCCGTCCTTGATGAACAGCACCCGGCTGGCATGGCTTGCCGCCTTGACCGAGTGAGTGACCATCAGAATGGTCCGGCCATCGGCGTTGATCCGGGTAAACAAACGAAGCAGTTCGTCGGTGGCCTTGGAGTCAAGAGCACCGGTCGGCTCGTCCGCCAATACCAGTTTCGGATTGGTGATGATGGCCCGGGCAACAGCAGCACGCTGCTTTTGACCGCCGGAGACTTCATAAGGATACTTTTTCAGCAGATCAGAAATGCCAAGCTGGGCTGCAATAGGCTTGAGCCGCTCTGCCATTTCCTTATGGGGCTTTCCTGCCAGCACCAGAGGCAGGTAGATATTGTCTTCGATGGTGAAGGTATCCAGCAGGTTGAACTCCTGAAACACGAAGCCCAGGTTATCCCGGCGGAATGCGGCAATCTGGCTCTCCTTAACTCTGGACAGTTCCTGACCGTCCAGAACCACCCGTCCCTCGGTGGGTTTGTCCAGTGCCGCCAGAATGTTCAGCAGGGTAGTCTTGCCGGAACCGGATTCGCCCATAATGGCCACATATTCACCGTTTTCCACGGAGAAACTGACACTGCGCAGGGCCTCTACCTTATGTCCTCCAAAGCGGCTGGTGTATACCTTTCGGATGCCGCTGACTTCCAATATACTCATAACATTTTCCTCCTTGATGAGTTCTGTCATGATTATAATAAAAGGAGGATCTGCATCGCCATCGATTCGGCTTACAAATCCCCCTGGATTCCTTACAGTTTTGTAAGAAGTTCATTCTGCGCTTAGTTTATACTGGCTGAGATCAATGCGAATGACAGTGCCAAAATCCAGGTCAGATTCTGCGGAAATCCTGTGTCCCAGATTGGAACATACCCGCTTGCACAGGTATAGCCCTATGCCGCTGGCTTTTTTGTCTGCCCGGCCATGATAGCCGGTGTAGCCTTTTTCGAAGATGCGGGGTAAATCCTCCGGGGCAATCCCCATGTCCGTATCCCGGATGCAGAGGATTTTCGGTGCTTCCAGAGAAATGGTAATGCTGCCGGAGGGCGTATATTTCAGGGCATTGGACAACACCTGCTCGATGACAAAGGACAGCCACTTTTCATCGGTGATTACCTTAGTGTGGATTGGCTCGTAGACAAGCTGAAGCCGCCGGGCAATGAATTCTCCGGCAAATTTACGGACAGCCTGCCGGACGATGACATCCAGATCCTGCTCCCGGATCACATAGTCCGTGGAATCAGAATCCAGACGCAGGAACATCAGTACCATCTCCACATACTGCTCAATGCGAAACAAATCGCCGGAGAGCTTCCGGGACAGGGCGGTGTCCTCGTTTTGCAGAGTCAGACGCATAGATGCTATGGGCGTTTTGATCTGATGCGCCCAGATGGTGTAGTAGTCCACCATATCCTCATAGCGTCTTGCGGTATCCGTGTGGAACCGGGTCTGTTCTTCATGAAGCAAACGGATAATCTGCTGGTAGTCTGCATCCTCCAGACCTTCGATTTCGGGGAAATTCTCCCCAATGGCATCGGACAGGGTCTGGATACGTGCCAGCTTTTGGTGCTTCCGAAGAACCCGGCGAAAGTCGATGGCCAGCAGCACAAGGCCTAATATGGTGCAGACAGCGGTTGGATAGAGCACGGCTGCCACGGGCAGGTGGTACAGCCAGAAGGTCACCACGAAAATCCCGCAAGACCCGAATGCCACAGAAATCCCACGCCACCGCTGTTTCAAATACAATCGTAACAGCTTCATACTCAGCCCTCAATCAGATAGCCAACGCCGAACTTGGTAATGATGAAGTTTGGGAGTCCCGCGGCATCCAGTTTCTTCCGCAGGCGGTTCACATTGACCGTCAGAGTATTCTCGTCCACAAAGCTGTCCGATTCCCAAAGCCGCTCCATTAACTTCTCCCGACTGACTACCTTGCCCTTGGATTCCATCAGAGCCAGAAGGATGCGGTACTCATTCTTAGTCAGCTCGATTTTCTGCCCCTGGAACGTCAGCGTATTGTCACCGGTGTTCAGTTCCGCACCCCGGTGCTCCAGCACGGGGGCGGCAGTACCGAAGTCATAGCTCCGCCGCAGAAGCGCCTGAATCTTGGCAATCAGCACGCTCTGGTCAAAGGGCTTGGCAATAAAATCATCGCCACCCATGTTCATGGCCATGACGATATTCATGTTGTCGGAAGCGGAGGAAATGAAGATAATGGGGACCGTGGATATTTTGCGAATCTCATTGCACCAGTGGTAGCCATTGTAAAAGGGCAGAGTAATATCCAGCAGAACCAGATGAGGGTCAAAGGCAGTAAATTCCTCCATCACATTCCGGAGGTTCTGAACGCACCGAGCTTGAAAATCCCACATTTGCGCCTGAGTCTTGATTGCATCCGCAATTCCCCTGTCATCCTCGACGATAAAAATACGATACATACGCTCACCTGCCAAATAGAAACTGCTGTTATTTTACTTTGAAACAGCAGTTGTTTCAAGGCTGAGAAATATTAAATTTTTCCTAGCGGTGCAACCGCGTAGCCGCAGAATTCTCTGCGTTTTTGAGGGATTGGGAAACCGCCCAACAAGCATGAAATCACCCATCTGCGCCGGAGCGGAAATGGGTGGTTTTCACGAAGTGGGTACCTCTTTGCATTGCTTTCCAGTTTGTGCCGGCAGAAAAACGACATCTTTTTTATGCCTGTTCCTCCTTGATTTGTTTGTTAGGAGTTTTGTTGCATGGTGTGGTGGACTAACGACGCTGGCAACGGTGATACTTTCTTTTGTTACTTGGGACGGTCTTGGTGTTACAAGCAAGGCAGTTAGACTCGCCATCTTGGCTTGGTTGGCTGTAATTGCAGCGCTTGTCGCAATTGTACATGTACTCAGCAGGCAGGGGTGTTGTTCTTCGTTATGGCGATATTATCATATTAGGTTTTCCAAAAAAGGATAGTGGAATTGGTGAGCAATGACGAAACCATAGAAGCAATCGTCGCATTGTTGATGGATTTGCAGGAACAGGAAAATATATCTATACCGCTGCTGGAACAGCAGCTTCGGGATGTGGAGCGGAACATTGAAAATCTGTTGGATGCTATCCAGCAGGGTATTCTCACCAAGTCCACCAAGTGCCGCCTGGAGCAACTGGAAGCTACCAAGGAAGATTTGGAAATCCGGATCACCAACGAAAAGATTGCAAAGCCTAAGATTACGGAAGAACGTTTTCTGTACTTTCTCCATAAGTTCCGGGTTCCGGATATGAGCAAACGATCCCACAGGCAGCGATTGATCAACACCTTCATCAACCGGATTTACCTCTACGACGACAAGCTGATAATCACTTTCAACCACAAGGATGGTGCAGAAACCATCACACTTAACGACATAGAAGCCGCTCTTGCTGATGCGGAGAACGGTTCGGATTTGAGACGCACCAGGTTATGTGTTGTGAAAAAGCACCCCAATGGGGTGCTTTTTTGTTTATCATATGCAGTTCACTTTCTCTGATAGATCTCCAGCCGCCCCTCATAGGCCGCGATTAGCTCATAGCCTTCCTGCTCAAGCAGCTCAGTCAGACCTTCAACACCGCCATAAGCCTTGCAGCTTTTCTCATCCGTCACGTTCAGCGCCACATACTCACAGCTGAGCAGATGATCCCGGCTTGCATAGCGGACATCATAGAGCGTATCCCGCTGGGACAGATATGTGGTATAATAGGTCGTCGCCGCCGCAGAGGCACCCTCCGGGATCACCGAAAGCGTTTCCCGCAGCGCATCATAATAACCGCTGTAGCGGATACAGTTGGCAGGATATTTCACCGCCTTGGGGAGCACCTGGGCTCCGAAACACACCGCCGCCACACACACCGCTGCCGCAAGAGCGGCAAGCCGTCTCGACTTGGGCCGAATATCCGCCAGATTAACCAGCGTCAGATAGACCAGACAGGCGGTAGAGCCATAAGTATACTGGAAGAAAATGCTGTGCTGGTACTGGTAATCCGACATGAGATTCACCAGGACATAGGGAATCAGAAGAATATACCGTTCATAGCGCCGGGTCATCAGCGGCAACCCCAGCAGCGGCAGAAGCGTCAGGCTAATAAATTTCAGCTTTTCGCTGTCAACGCACTCAAATACGGCTTTCATCGGGCACATCAGCACCGCTTTCACCACAGACAGCAGCGACGCAGAGCCGTCATAAATGAAATTATTGTAGCGATAGGTCATGACTCCGTCACCGCTCTGCGCCAGATATCCCGTCACCGCCGCAAACCACAGCACAGAACCGGCCAGAAGGGCGCTGCCGGCAGCAACTCCCCACTTTCCTTCCCGACGGACAAGGGTCTTCACCAGCAGCCACAGGGCAACCACCGCCGCGTACACCGCGGCATCCTCCTTGACCATCAGAGTCAGGATCCCGGCTGCAGCAGTGATCAGGCCGTTCTTCCGGTCGATGCCATAAAAGAGCCAGAGGATCAGCGGTGTCAGAAATGCATTCTCGTGGATGTCATAGCTGGTACCGCCGGCATAGGCCGGATACAAAAAGAGCAGGCCGCACAGTGCCAGCCGCGCCGCAGGCGGCAGTCCATGATACTTTCCAAGCTTCCACATCGGAAGCGCCGCTGAAGCCAGAACAGCCGCCTGCAGAACCTGCAGCGTCGCCGGTACGGGCGCCAGTCGGTAAAACGGAAGCAGCAGATAATAGATCGGCGATACATGAACCGCGAAATGGGACAGCGGACCATCCCGCTCCACGGTGGTGATCGGCAGGCCCGTGGTCTTCATAGAGTGGAACATCTGCGCAAAAATGCCGAAATCATAGGTCGGGGTGCTGAAGCTGTACACCCGACACACCGTCCACACGCTGACGAACAGAAAAAACGCCAGCGCCGCAGCAGCGGTCAGCAGCACAAAACATCTGCTTTCACTTCCGGCAGGAACTCTCTTACCTCTGGATCCGTCCCAGCCGCGCAGCGCATACAGGCACACAATACCCAGTACCAGGATGCATGCAACCAGAAAAGGCCAGGTAAATGATCCCGCGAGACATCCGCATGCAAGCACGCCGAAGATTCCCGCCATTGCCCAGCGCTCCGCTCTTGCCGTGGAGCCGAGCCGGGACAACAGCCACAGTCCCGTCAGAACCAAAGCCGCCACAATGACGATGCGGCCTGCACAAATCCGGGACAGGCTTTCCAGGTCAGTCAGCTCCACCGGAGCCAGGAAGTGCTCTATGGTAACTGCCGCGAGCCATGATAGGATCAGGCGGCGGACCCAGGATGTCAGCCCGCCCGCCGGCTTTGTTTTTAGATTGTCATAAAGGATCTTCATCATTATTCCTTCTTTCAGCAGCTACTTTATCATCAATCGGCCCGAAAATCAACCAGATCCGCGAAACCATAACAGAACCTTAAGAAAAATGGAAAATCCCCCTTGTTTTTTATGTCGGATATGGTTATAATAGGCGGAGAAAATTGTTACAGGAGGTCATCATCATGGCTGTCAAAATTGAAAAGGATACTATCATCGGCGATGTTCTGGACGTGGCACCTCAGGCCGCTCCCCTGTTCTTTGCCATCGGCATGCACTGCCTGGGCTGCCCCTCTTCCCGCGGCGAGACCGTTGAGGAAGCCTGCATGGTCCACGGCATCGAGTGCGAGCCTTTCCTGGCTCAGCTGAACCACTTCCTGGAGGCTTACGAAGCTGACCAGGCTGCCAAGGCTTAAGTCAAACCGGCTATGCCATCCCGGGTCCCGCCGGGATGGCATTTCTTATTCCAAACTGCAGTTTACTATGGAGGAATCCCTATGAAACTCCCCATTTCTGACAGGTTGTTGGCCTGCGCAGACTTTGTCGCCCCCGGAGACCGGGTTGCAGATATCGGCTGCGATCACGGCTATCTGTCCATCCATCTTCTGACCAACGGCATCGCCTCTTCCGCCATCGCTTCCGATGTCAACGAGCAGCCCCTGCAGAGCGCCATGCGCAATGCGGTGAAATACAGAGTCCGGGACAAAATGGAGTTCTACCTCTCCGACGGCGTACGAAATATCCCCCGGGATTTTGACAGTCTGGTATGCGCCGGTATGGGTGCAGACACCATGATCCATATCATCAGCAGTGCACCCTGGCTGCGCGAGAGTAAGTACCGCCTGATCCTGCAGTGCCAGTCCCGCCGCCCGGAACTGCGCAGATGGCTCTATGATGCCGGCTACAGGATCAACCGCGAAACTTTGGTCAAGGACGGAAAATTCATCTATACCGTAATGGAAGCGGTCTACGGTCCGGGTGAAGGTCCCACTCCGGCTGAAACCTATATCAGTCCGCAGCTGCTGCGCAGCGCTCATCCCCTGCTGCCCGAGTATTATGAGCGGGTCAAAAGCGGTGTGGAGCTGACCGTCATGGGTCTGCGCCGTTCCGGCGATGACCGTCTCCCGATTTATGAAACCATTCTATCCGACCTGACCGCACTGGAGGAACAGATCTATGGCAACCGTTGCTGACATTCTGAAATACATTGAAACCATCGCACCCCCCTACATGAAAATGGATTGGGACAACTGTGGCCTGCTGTGCGGCCGGAAGGAACGGAAAGTACACAGGATTCTTGTGGCTCTGGATCCATTCCGCAGTGTAATCGAGGAGGCCATCGCCGAAAAGGCGGATCTGATCGTTACCCACCATCCCCTGATCTTCCGCAGTCCTCTGATGGCCGTTAACGAGTCATCCGAAACCGGCCGCAATGTGCTGACCCTCATCGAGCACGGCATCGCCGCCATCAATGCCCACACCAACCTCGACCTGGCCCCCGGCGGTGTCAATGACGTGCTGGCCGCAGCCCTGGGTCTTGAAAACATCCGGATCATCAACCCCGTCCCCGGCGATGTCCCCTACGGTCTGCTGCGCTGCGGCACCGTTGCCGAACAGACTCTGGATGCGTTCCTCGCTGCCGTAAAGGAAAAGCTGCACTGCAGCGGGCTGCGGTATGTGGATGGCGGGAAGCCCGTCCGGAAGGTTGCCGTGGGCGGCGGCTCCTGCGCAGATGAGATGCAGGAGGCCCTGGAAGCCGGCTGTGATACCTTTGTCACCGCCGATGTCAAGTACAACCAGTTCCGCACCGCCTATGAGCTGGGCCTGAACCTGATCGACGCAGGACATTTCCACACCGAGAATCCCACCATGCCCCTCCTGACCCGGAAGCTGCAGGATGCGTTCCCGGAAGTTACCGTCGTTTTTTCCGAAAAACACACCGATTGCATGAAATTCTATTGATTTTTGTCTGACAGTCTGCTAAAATAGATGCGATATTTTTGACACTACCATAATGAAGGGAAGATATAACTTATGTCCGGACATTCCAAATGGCATAACATTCAGAAAACCAAGGGTGCACAGGACGCCAAGCGTGCTGCCGCCTTCACCAAGATCGCCAAGGAGCTGATCGTCGCCGTTAAGGAAGGCGGCGGCATTACCGATCCTGCCAACAACTCCCGCCTGGCAACCATCATCACCAAGGCCAAGGCCGCCAACATGCCCAACGACAACATCAAGCGCTGCCTGGAGAAGGCTGCAGGCGGTCAGGGCGGCGACAACTATGAATCCATCAACTACGAAGGCTACGGCCCCGGCGGCGTCGCCGTCATTGTTGAGACCATGACCGACAACCGCAACCGTACCGCAGGCAATATGCGCCACCACTTCGACAAGTTCGGCGGCAACCTGGGTACCAACGGCTGCGTGTCCTGGAGCTTCGACAAGAAGGGTGTGCTGGTCATCGACAACTCCGAAGAGGAACTGGACGAGGAAGAAGTCATGATGGACGCCATGGAAGCAGGCGCTGACGATTTCGAGGCCGACGGCGATGTTTTCACCATCTACACCCTGCCCGACGACTTCAACGATGTGGTCGCCAACCTGGGCAAGTACACCTTCGTCTCCGCTCAGATTGAGATGGTTCCCCAGAACTACCAGCCCCTGAACGAGGAGCAGAGTATCATGATGCAGAAGCTCATCGACGCCATGGAAGAGGACGACGATGTGCAGAACGTCTGGCA
>JAGAUY010000049.1 GCA_017620525.1 Oscillospiraceae bacterium
GGGCGAATACGATATGGTATTTACATTCCCACTGCGTGTGTGCTAAACTGTTTGTGTCAAGTTTCATCCGGACTTGATTCCTCCTTTAGTTATGTTTCGGCGGTTGGCAGACCACCTCAACTATAACTAAAGGAGGATATTTTTTCTACTCATAGCTAAAGCTTTTTAGAACCACCAGCCGGGCTGGTGGTTTTCTTTAACCAATAAAAGCGGTCCGTACTTATGTACAGACCGCTTTTCATTATATATTGCTTTCCAGCCAGGCTTTCATCTCAGCGCGGCCTTCTTCTGTCATAGGGAAGGTCTTTTTCCCTTCCATCTCGCTTTTTTCATAGCAAAACAGGCCATGCCAGTACTCCGCATGGATGGTGCTGGCCTCAAAATCCACTTCCTTTGCCGTCTTCATTACCACCGTCGGCGCCGCGCGGAAACGAAACAATCCGCATGACCCGGTAAAAATATTGTTCATCGCAAAGGTGTGCAGGGTCGGAATGAATACTTCGGCCATGGCTTACAGATCCTTCGTCAGTTCTTCCATCTCATCAAGCAGCCGGCCGAAAAGTTCCAGCGCCTGATTGATGGGTTCGGTAGTGGTCATGTCCACACCGGCGCCCTTCAGCAGGTCAATGGGGCTTCTGGAGCAGCCGCCGGACAGGAAGCTCAGGTAATCCTGAACCGCAGATTCGCCCTCAGAAAGGATCTTTCTGGACAGAGCAACAGCAGCAGAATAACCGGTGGCATACTGGAACACATAGTAATCAAAATAGAAATGAGGAATTCTCGCCCATTCCACAGCGATCTGATCGTCCACCACCATGTCGGGACCATAATACAGCTCATTCAGACGTCTGTACTCTGCGCACAGCGCGTCGGCGGTAAGCGTCTTCCCCTCGCCGATCATACGGCCGATATTCAGCTCGAATTCCGCAAACATGGTCTGACGATACAGCGTTCCCTTGAACTGCTCCAGGAAATGATTGATCAGATATGCCCGCTCCTTCTTCTCCGCAGTCTTGCTCAGAAGATGCTCCATCAGCAGTGCCTCGTTGCAGGTGGAAGCCACCTCAGCCACAAAGATCACATACTGGGAATCAATGGGATTCTGGGTCTTGTTGGACAGATAGGAGTGGAGCGCATGGCCCATCTCATGAGCAAGAACGAACTGGCTGTCCAGGGTGCCGGTGTAGTTCAGCAGCACATACGGATGCAGCGATGCACCGGCGGAATAGGCGCCGCCACGCTTGCCCACATTTTCGTAGACGTCAATCCAACGGTTATCAAAGCCTTCCCTCAGAATCTTTCGATAATCCTCACCAAGCGGTGCCAGCGCATCGTAAACAGTCTCCTTGGCCTGGGTGAAGGGAATATGTTTGTCCACATCCGCCATCAGCGGAGTATAGATATCATAGAAATGCAGTTCATCCACGCCCAGCAGCTTCTTGCGCAGGCGGACATAGCGGTGCATCTTGTCCAGATTCTGATGAACTGCCTCAATCAGATTGAGATAAACAGAAGTGGGCACATTGTTGCCGTCCAGAGACGCTTCCAAAGTACTGGGATATTTCCGGGCATCGGCGAAGAACTTCAGCTGTTTGCCCTGGGCATTGAGCAGCGCGGCAGCGGTGTTTCTGTAGTTGGAGAAACTGCGGTACAGACTCTCGTAAGCGCTCTTGCGCAGGACACGGTCCGTGCTTTCCTGGCAGGCAACAAAATTGCCCTGGGTAAGCGGATGGGATTTTCCTTCAGAATCCACAGCGTCCGCGAAGGTGATATCCGCATCGGCGAACGAGCCGTAGATGGTGTCCGGCGCCTGTGCCATCTCACCGGCAGCAGCCAGCAGCTTCTCTTCTGCGGGAGACAGAATATGCTCCTTCCGGCGGCGCAAGTCTGTCAGATAGCGGCGATAGCGCTCCAGTTTGGGCTGGGCGGTATAGAAGCCGTCGAGTGTCTCATCGGAAATTGCCATGATCTCAGGCGTATCAAAGCTGGTTGCAGCGCCCAGTCCCACAGCAACGGACATAAACTTGCCCGCCATGGCCTGATAAGTGGCATTGCGGGTGTCTTCAT
This sequence comes from Oscillospiraceae bacterium, assembly GCA_017620525.1. Classification (GTDB taxonomy): domain Bacteria; phylum Bacillota; class Clostridia; order Oscillospirales; family Oscillospiraceae; genus Faecousia. Next base: position 2,068 of record JAGAUY010000049.1, read on the forward strand.
CAGCCTTTCTCATGCAGTAATTGCCCAGAAGTCCCGCCTTCACATTTACCTGTTCCATGAGACTGAGATAGTCATAGAGCGTATCAGGACCGTCACTCAGCCTGCCGGCAAAGGAAGCCAGCTGGTCCTGATCTGCGGAAAGGGTCGCAAGCTCCTGCTCCCAAAGCTCATCTGATGCATAGAGGTCTTCAATTGCCCATTTGTCCCCGGCAGGAATCTCGCTGCGCTGCCGAATCTTCTTTTCTTCCATAAAACATACCTCCAGGAAAACATTCTGGACTTATTATACCACACGAAAGGTAAAATGCAATTGCATTTACGAGTCTTCAAATCTTGCAAAATTCGATATGCTGTGATATAGTTAACCCCGGTGATCGAAATGAAGAACAAACTCAGCGGCAGCATCAGTCTGCTGCTCGCAACCATTATCTGGGGCGCTGCCTTCATTGCGCAAAGTGTCGGCATGGACTATATCGGCCCCTTTACCTTTCAGGCCGTCCGCTGCGCACTGGCAGTGGTCTTTCTGATTCCGCTTGTGTATCTTTTTGAAAAGGATAAGAAGCTGTGTACAGTCAAATGGAAAAACCCCAAGCTGTGGAAAACCGGCTTTGTCTGCGGCATTGCTCTGTTCGTGGCAGGCGGTCTGCAGCAGGTTGGTCTGATCTATACCTCCGCCGGCAAGGCTGGCTTTCTCACTGCCATGTACATCGTCATCGTTCCCATTCTGGGACTCATCTTCCGGCAGCGTCCTCCCTTTACGGCATGGATCGGTGTGGGACTGGCAACGGTGGGTCTGTATCTACTCAGCTGCGCCGGTGTCAGCGAGATCAATGTCGGCGACCTGTGCGTTGCCGGCTGCGCCGTGGCATTCGCGGTTCAGATCACACTGGTGGACCGGATGGCTGCCGATCTGGACGGACTGCGGCTGAACTGCGTTCAGAGTCTTGTATGTGCGCTGCCGTCCGCCGTTGTGATGGGACTGACAGAGAGTCCGGATATGAAGAATGTCCTTTCCTGCTGGCTTCCCCTGGGATATGCGGGTATTCTGTCCATGGGTCTTGCCTATTCCCTGCAGATCATCGGTCAGAAGCATGTGGCGCCTACTCCCGCATCTTTGATCATGAGCCTGGAATCGGTCTTTGCCATGCTCTTCGGCTGGCTGATGCTGAACGAACGGCTGACGGCGACCGAGCTTCTGGGCTGCGTGATGGTCTTTGCGGCTGTCATCCTCTCCCAGATCCCAACAAGCAAAAAGAAAACGCACGATTGATCAATCGTGCGTTATTCTATTGCAATGTCGGACAAAATCTCCGCGGACTTTCGTCTGATCCTCCGGTGCGTAATAGAAATGGGTGGAATGAACCAGATCGTGTATTTCAATCTTCCCCGATTTTTCCAAAACGCGCCGTGTCCGGTTGGAGACCAATTCATCCCGTCTGGACTGATACGCGGTGCAGGGAACACACAAATTACCCATTACCCTTTCTGTTGCGGCGATTTCCCGGAACAACTCCAGAAATCTCGGAATCCAGCCAATGTATTTCCAGAGTTTGCGGGTGGTCTGAAGACCGCAGACATTCCTTGTGGCAACCTCCAGAGGCCGGTCCTCCCGGATCAGACCAAAAACCAGGCGCAGACTGTTTACCGCGCCGAAAAAGCGCACCCATGGACGCATAGGCACCGCGATCAGAAACAGAAACGGAATTTTCTGTGGATACTCCAGCGCCAGCTGTATGGCAAAGAGGGTTCCCATGGAATGAGCGGCGATGATGACCCGATCATGGCTTTCCGCAAGCGTTTCAAAAACCGACCAAACCTGCGTTTTCCACTTTTGCATGGAAGTCCGCGAGAATTCCTCCACACCATATCCATGACCATCCAGCAGCACATTATACACGGACCACTCCGCCGGCACCCGATCCACCAACGGGATCTGGGTCACAAAATGGTTCGGCGTTCCCAATATGCCGTGAATAAACAGTACCGCCGTATCCGCACCGGACACCATGCGGACAAATTCCTGATGCTTCACTCGGATCCCCCCTTTTCTCCAGTATAACAAAAAGAGACGCTTACTTCAAGCGTCTCTCTTTTTATCAGATCTCTTGTCTGCCCTCCAGCGCACGGGACAGCGTTACCTCATCCGCATACTCAAGCTGGCTGCCGACAGGCACACCATAGGCAAGTCTCGTTACCTTAACCTCCATCGGCCGCAGCAGACGGGAGATATACATGGCGGTGGCTTCGCCTTCCGTATCCGGATTTGTGGCCATAATGACCTCATGGATGTCACCGGAGCCAACCCGCATCAGCAGTTCCTTGATGCGGATATCGTCCTGAGTCACATGATTCAAAGGAGAAATGACACCATGAAGCACATGATAAACGCCCCGGAACTCCCGGCTGCGCTCCATGGCAATAACATCCTTCGGCTCTGCCACCACACAGATCAGACTATGGTCCCGCAGATCATCGTCACAAATGGGGCACAGCTCCCGGTCCGTCAGATTCTGGCACACCGGGCAGGTGTGAACTTCCCGCTTTGCTTCCACGATGGCATCGGCAAACTCCTGAGCATCCTCCAGCGGGAGGCTCAATACGTGGAACGCAAGCCGCTGAGCGGTCTTACCGCCAATGCCGGGCAGCCGGGCAAACTGATCCGCCAGATTCTGCAATGCAGCGGGGAAATACTGCATAAGCCTTAGAACAGACCGCCCAGATTCAGGCCGCCGGTGAGTTTGGACATGGTGTTGGCCTTGTCAGTCTCTGCAGCACGGATGGCCTCATTGACTGCAGCAATGACCATATCCTGCAGCATTTCCACATCATCGGGATCCACTGCCTCAGGGTTGATCTCCAGTGCCACCAGTTCATTCTTACCGCTGATGGTTGCGGTAACCATACCGCCGCCAGCCTTGGCAGAATAGGTCTTGGCCTCCTGCTCTTCCTGCATGCGCAGCATATCCTGCTGCATCTTCTGAACCTGCTTCATCATTGCGGCCTGGTTCATGCCGCCGGGCATACCCCGGAATCCACCTCTTGCCATAATTCATGTCTCCTAATCTTAATGTTCTTTGATTTTAATAATATCGGAATGAACTCTGCCGAAATTCATCAGCTGCTCCATATGGGGATTATTTACAGGTTTGGCGGACATGTCCACCACCTTGACGGATACAGGCCGCTCCAGAAGTGCGGATGCCTTGCGCGTCACCACTTCCAGAATATCAGGCTTGTTTACCGTCTGCGCCACGAATTCATTGGCACAGCGAAGCTCCAGCACGTCCCCCTTCAGGGCGCCTCGCAGCGGAGAATTCTGGGCAGCTACAAAGAAACCGGAAGCGGGGGGCTTCAGTTCCTTCCGGGACGCAGCCATCAGCTCCGTCCAGAATCCTGCGGGGGCCTGGGCCTTTTCGGGCTCCGGTTTTGCGGCAGGCACCTCACCATCTGCCGGCGGCGCATCATCGTCACAGGGCATCGGAGGACGGTCATCATCCCCGGCTGCTGCCGCAGGCGCCTGGGAAGACTGAATCTTCTGGGCCATCACAAAGGCACCGCTCTTCAACTGATCCTCCAGCCGGGTCAGCCGTGCATTCAGGCTTTCCGCATCAAGTGCCAGCTCCGGCTGGCACAGATTCACCATGCACAGCTCCGCATCCATACGTCTGCTGGAACTTCTGGTAAATCCGGCAAGCGTCTGCTGAATAACCGTCATTATACGAATCAGCTCGCCGCCGGAAAACTGCTTGGCCAGCGAAGATGCTTCCTGATCCGATGCCACACCGGACAGCATGGTGATCCCCACATCAGGAGCGGTCTTCATCACCAGAAGATCCCGGGTCAGGCAGGCAAGCTCATCAAGCAGCGCTGCCAGATCCTTGCCCTCCGTATAAAGCCGGTTAAAAAGTTCCAATGCTTTTTTTGTGTTATGATCCGCAATGCAGGCCATCAATTCGCCGCAACGCTGCTCACCGGCAATACCAAGACAGGCATACACCGCGTCGGAAGTCAACTCACCGGTGGTTGCGGATGCACATTGGTCGAGCAAACTAAGTCCGTCCCGCATACCGCCGTCTGCCAGGCGCGCCAACACCCGGGCTGCAGACTCATCCATATCGATGCTTTCCTGATAGGCCACATACTGAAGCCGGGCGGCAATGTCCTCCTGAGAGATCCGTCGGAAAGAAAAACGCTGGCACCGGGAGAGAATGGTCGCGGGAACCTTATGCAGCTCCGTCGTCGCCAGAATAAAGAGCAGATGCTCCGGCGGCTCCTCAATGATCTTCAGCAGCGCATTGAATGCGGAAATGGACAGCATATGCACCTCATCGATGATGTACACACGCTTTCGAACCTGGGAGGGTGTATAGATGGCATCATCGCGCAGGTCCCGGACATTGTCAACACCATTGTTGGAAGCGGCATCGATCTCAAGTACGTCCATGCAGGATCCAGCATCGATGGACTTGCAGGCCTCGCATCGGTTGCAGGGGTTACCGTTTTCAGGATTCAGACAGTTGACCGCCTTGGCCAGAATCTTGGCGCAGGAGGTCTTGCCGGTACCCCGGGAACCGGTAAACAAATACGCATGGCTCATTTTTCCCGCCAGAAGCTGCGTTTTCAGCGTCTGAGTCACTGCCATCTGCCCCACAACATCGTCAAAGGTCTGAGGACGATATTTACGGTATAATGCTTGATATGCGGACATACGTCCCCCTCCCTTCGAAACGTAAAACACTCCGGCTCATAACAAGATCGCACACCCACATTTGAATCTGCTGAATACCCGGTATCCGCGCAGCCAGCTCAAGAACGGCAACCTCGCGGCACACGATAAGATCCACTTAATGCTGCTCGGTTCCCCGCCTGACATGGTTCATGGGATATCGTTGCGCAAGACCGATCTCTCAACACCGCTTGCGCGGGCCGGACGGTACTCAGACAAACCCGGGTGTGGGAATTCATCCCTGCTGTAGCGGATTGCAGGCATAGGGCACCGCTAACTCCCCGACTAGTGCGACCTTGCTATAAGCCGGAGCGCCATAACAAGGTTATTCGATTAAAATGCTCAGTTCAGCTTGGTATCGATGAAGTCAGCCAGTTCCTGGAAAGTGGCGATCTTCTGATCTTCCATATCCAGCTCGATGCCCAGCTCGCTCTCCAGATCCATGATCATCTCAACGATGTCCAGGGAATCAATGCCCAGGCTCTCGAAGGTGCTGTCAGGGCTGATCTCGGAAGCGTCGATCTCCAGCTGCTTTGCTGCGTAATTGACCAGTTTCTCGTACATTGATGAGTCCCTCCAAAATTACTTTTTAGCACTATCCTGATATATTTTAGTACATGTATGTCTGTTTGTCAATGATTGATTTTATCAACGAGTCAATTCATTATGCAGCGAAAAAACGCGCTGATAAGCACTTTCGTCATAAATATCTTCTGACAACATGAATGATATGGCGATCAGTTCATTGACCTGCTGCGCTGTCAGTTCCGGCTGGTACATCAGGTTTCCCAACAGCTGATTGAGATAGACGCAGTTTGCATCGGTGCTGCCCGTGGTCTCAACGGTCAGTTTCATGTACACATTATAAAAGGCGGTCATCTCCGCCACACCATAGCGGTAGTTAAAATCCGACTTCCCTTCCCGCAGCTCACTAAATCGGTCAAAGGCCCGATATGCACAGCTGACGCAAAGAGACTCCAAATCCCCGTGATCCTTCCGCTCCTGATTCCAGAGAAATGCAAAGACACCGGAGCAAAAAACAGCAGCAATCATCAAAATGCAGCAGACTCTCCTGGAAATGGCAGTTTTCATATACTTCCCACCGCTGTTCCGGCAGCATATGCACTCGCCCACGCGATCTGCAGGTTGAATCCTCCTGTGTAGGCATCGCAGTCGATGATCTCACCGGCAAAGTACAGTCCCGGCACCTTCTTCGATTCCATAGTCTTGGGATCGATCTCACCAGTCTTGACGCCGCCGCTGGTGATGATGGCCTCGCTGACAGGCCGCTTTCCGGTAATCTCCACCGGGAAAGCCTTCAGCAGCTCCACCATAGCGCGGCGCTTTTGTCGGGTCAGGGAATTAGCCTGCATCTGCGGATCGATCTGCAGACGGCGCAGGACCACCGGGATCATGCTCCGGGGCAAAAGGTCCGTCAGGGCATTCTCCATGGAGCGGTTTTTATACAGTTCCAGATCCCGCTGAATCCGGTCATCCAACTTGCCGTCTTCCAGTGCAGGCTTCAGGTCGATGACCAGTTTGCAGCCTTCACCCTTCAAATGACAGCTGGCGCTCAGCACCGTGGGACCGGAGACACCGAAATGTGTAAAGAGCAGTTCACCGAAATCCTTGTAAAGAACCTTGCCTTTGGCATTGAGCAGCTTCACGGCGCAGTTGCGCAGGGCAAGTCCCTGCATATCCTGGCAGTCATTGCCCGCAGTCTCCAGCGGCACCAGACTGCCTTCCGGGGCGACAATGGTGTGTCCCAGCGCTTTTGCCATCTCATAGCCATCGCCGGTAGAACCGGTCGTGGGATAGGATACACCGCCGGTTGCAAGAATCACCCAATTCGATGCAATCACTTCTGATTCCGTCTGCACTCCGCATACACGGCCTTCGACCGTCAGGATCTTCCTGACTCTTGCTGTGCGGACCGTAACCCCTGCCCGGCGCATTTCATTCTTCAGGCAGTCAAGAACGGAGAAAGACTTATCCGTAACGGGAAAAACCCGGTTGCCACGTTCAGTCTTCAGCATGCAGCCATGGTCATTAAAAAATTCCATGATCTTCCGGGGCGGAAAAGCCGTCATGGCACTGTAAAGAAAACGGCCATTTCGGGGGATGTTCTGAAGGATCTCGGTGCTGTCGCAGTCATTCGTTACATTGCAGCGGCCTTTTCCGGTAATCAGCAGCTTTTTGCCCAGACGCTCATTTCGCTCCAGCAGCAGGACCTTCTGTCCCCTCTTTGCCGCGGTGATAGCGGCAAACATTCCCGCAGGACCGCCGCCGATGATAATTCCATCATATGTCATTAATTCTCATCCCGCTTTTCATAAACATTGTATTCTTCCCAGATGTGTTCCAGGGCCTCGAAAGTCCGGTGCAGTTCTTTTTCACGCTTGGCGGCGATGGCCACAATCAGCGCATTGACTACGCTCAGCGGTGCCACCAGACTGTCCACCAGACTGACCATGTCGCTTTTTGCACACAGAACCCGGTCAGAAACCTGCCCCAGCGGAGACGAATGATTGTCCGTGATGCCAATTACTGTAGCACCGGTGCTGCGGCAGTACTCAGCTGCCTTCACCGTTGCGGCGGAATACCGGGGGAAGCTGAACGCGATGACGACATCGCCGGAATTAACTCCGACGATTTTCTCAAACATTTCGCCGGAACCGGAGGCTGTCACCACATGGACATTATTGAACATATAGTTCAGATAGTATCCCAGAAAACTAGCAAGGGGCGCAACCGAGCGAACACCCAGAATATAAACCCGCTTCGCCTCCAGAATGGCATTGACCGTCTCACGGAATTCCTCACGGTTCACCGTATCGGAAGTCTGACGGAGCTTTTCGATGTCGGACTGGAGAACCATTGACACCACATCCTGATCACCGATGCGGTCATTGGTTACCTCGATTCGCTGCACAGAGGTCAGGCGGTTGAGCACCATCTCCTGCATGGCCTTCTGCATACTTGGATAGCCGTCAAATCCCAGATCCACCGCAAAACGGACCACGGTGGACTCGGAAACACCAACAGTCTTACCCAGTCTGTTAGCTGTCATAAAAGCGGCTTTATCGTAGGACTCCGTAATATATCGCGCAATCATTCGCTGACCTTTTGAAAAAGTGGATGCTTTTTCCTGCAGGATCGATAAAATATCGGTACTCATAACAACCTCCCGGCGGAAGATATTCTTCTGATTCCGCTCAAAGCCATACTAACAAAATTGAACACAATTTGCAAGAGTTTGCAGCTTTTCATGCAAAATTATTTCAGCATCTCCACTTCTTCCGGCGTCAGATACCGCCATTTGCCGGAGGAAAGTTTGCCCAGCTGCAAAGCGCCCTCCGAAATCCGGGTCAGGCGCAGCACATTCATCCCTGCCATGTCGCACATCCGACGCACCTGTCGGTTGCGTCCTTCGTGGATGGTCACCTGCAGCTCCGCCCGGTCGGAAGTCGCAGACTTTCTGACCAGTTTCACATCCGGCGTGCGGATCAGATAGCCGTCCAGCATTACCGGCTGTTTCAGCCGCTCCAGCGCGGCGTCCGAATATCCCCGGACGACTACCGCATAGGTCTTGTTTACTTCATGCTTCGGATGCATGAGCATATTGGCAAACGCGCCGTCGTTGGTAAACAGCAGCAATCCTTCGGAATCCATATCCAGACGGCCAACAGGATACACACGCTTGCCGCAATCCGCCACCAGCTGCGCAGCGTTGGGCCTTCCCTTTTCATCGGATAGGGTGGTCACATAGCCGCGGGGTTTATTCAATAAGATGTACACATGCTCATCCGCGGACGGGAGCAGTTTCCCGTCCAGCGCAATGATATCAACTTCGGGATCAGCACTGTCGCCAAGCACGGCAACCTGCCCGTTGCAGGTCACTCTTCCGGCACTGATGATCTCCTCTGCCTTCCGCCGGGAACAGATGCCCCGGGAGGCCAGGATCTTTTGCAGGCGCTCCTTCATATGATCTACCTCTCCTTAAAACCAGCAATGGTCATTCTTTTCCAAATAATCTGTCCCAGAATCCGGGGTTTTCCAGCTGATACTGTTCGATAGTTTGTCCGTATTTCAGCATCACCCTACCTACGGACTCTCCATTCAGGCAGATATGCGCAAATCCGGCATCTGCCCCCTGCGCAACCGGCGCGTAAACAAATCCAGGGCCGGTCAGCTCAATGGTCACTTCCTCATCGTCCGATACGGCAAATGAAAAATCCGATGCGGCAAGAAGTTCCACCATCCCCTCCTGCCCGCCTGCGATTTCAACCGCACCCAGTTTTTCACCCGACCGGATCAGGGTCTTTACCTGATAACGGGAAAAACCTTCCTCCAGCAGCGTGGTATGGTCCTGCCAGTCATCCGGAGCATTGATGGTCACGGCGACAAGGCGTCTCCCCTGACGGGTAGCACTGGAAACCAGGATCCGTCCTGCGGCTTTTGTGTATCCGGTTTTGACACCATCGGCCCCTTCCAGCTGCCATAGAAGCTTGTTATGGTTGCGCAGGAAGCGGTTTCCGACAGTTACCGTTTTTGCAGAAACGGTTTTATAAAATATGGGGTTATTCATGGCATAATCCGCCAGGCGCGCAAGATCCCGGGCAGTGGAATAGTGTCCGGGACTATCCAATCCGTTGGGATTTTCAAAATGTGTCCCACTCAATCCCAGTACCCTGGCTTTGTCGTTCATCATCTCGGCAAAACCTTCCACAGTTCCGCCGCAATAGATGGCCAGCGCTACTGCAGCATCGTTTCCGGAACAAAGCATTAATCCGTAGAGAAGTTCCTGAATCGTCAGGATCTCGCCCTCCTGCAGATACATGGATGAGCCTTCAATTCCCACAGCTTCCCTGGGAATTCTCATCCGGTCCAGCACATTGCACTGCTCACAGACGACCAGAGCGGTCATGATCTTCGTTGTACTGGCAATCAGGCTCCGTTCATCTGCATTTTGGTTGTATAATACCCGATCAGTCACACAATCCAGCAAAATCGCCTTTTCGGCAGAAAGCGCCCGGATCCGAATTGGTAAAAACAGGACGGCGGCTATCAGAACAGCCGCCGTCCCGGCAAATTGACGTTTCATATTCCTCACCCGCGGCTATTATGCCCGGGAATGGAAGGATTATTCGCTCTTTTCCTCTTTTTGGGACGCATTATGATGGTCGATCAGCATAAACGCACCGACGCAGACTCCGATCAGAAACAGGAAAAACGCGCCATAAACACAGATCACCGCCAGTGCCGTGTTCTGAAACAGATACGCAAACAGCATCAGCACGATCGCGGTAACGAGGAAAAACACCGCCTTCAGAAGTCCCCAGATATGTTCCATACCGGGTTTTTACACACTTTTGTTGGTATGGGAATCGATGAACTCGGAGATCTTGTCCAGCGTATCGGGAACCATCTCCACGATCCGGTCTGCCGTGGTATTTGCGGGAGTCGCAACAGGCATCATGCGCACATTGCCGTCCTTGACGATCAGGAAGCAGATGGGTGTCACTTTGGCGCCGCCACCCACACCGCCGCCGAAGGGCAGATCCTTACCTGCGGGCGCCTTGGCATAATCGGAGCCACCGCCGCCGAAGCCCACACTGATCTTGGACACGGGGATAATGGTCACACCATCCGCCGTTACGATGGGCTGACCCACGACGGAATTCACATCCACCATCTCGCGGATCCGGGAAATGGTTTCATTCAGCATATTGGGAAGATTCTGGCTCATTTTACAGCACCGCCTTTTCTTTTGTTCATGATTTTAACAAACTGCACCAACGCACGGAACGCAAATGCAAACACAGCCGCCAGGAGTCTGCCGAGGGTGATGGTCAGATCCAGTCTGGCAATGACTTTTGTCTCTCGTTCGGTAAAGTCGCACTCTACCTGGATATCCCGCTTTTTGATCACAAAAACCCGCTCCAACTGAGGCATCAGATTGCCTACCGCTGTCCACGCCCGGCCGTAGTTAATGGCCAGATCGCACGGATCATCCGCCGCCATGATCAGTTTCAGCTCCAGCACATTCACCCGGAGCTTCCTGCGGAAATCGCCGAGGAAATCCAGCACCGTCTTAACCAGCGGCAGGAAATCCGTGATGCTGCCGCCCTTCTTCTTATCGGGCTTGGCGTCTTTCCCGGCAGTGCCTCCGACCGCGTGCTTCGCAGATTGCTTTTGAGGCTTCTGCTTGGCTGGTTTTTCCTTTTTCGGCTTTTCCGACCTGGGTTTTTGCAGCTTTTCTTTCTTTTGTTTCTTTTTCGGTCTTGGGAAGAGCGTAACACGGATTGGGCCTGCAATGAGTTTCACCAGCGGTCCGTCCGCATCGTATTTCACACTGACACCCAGCGGGAGGATCGCCAGCAAAATGATGATTCCCAAGGTGATATACCAGCCCATTACGCTTCCTCCGGCGCCGGCTGCTCAGGCTCCTGAACAGTTGGCTGTTCGCCGAAATTGATCTTGTCAATGGGTGGCAGCTCCTCCAGCGAGGAAAGACCGAAAGTTCTCAGGAAATCGGGAGTAGTCCGATACTGGATCGGCCGGCCGGGAACATTCAGTCTTCCTGCCTCCTCGATCAGCTTTTTATTCATCAGCGCGGAGATGGAATACGCACTGTCCACACCGCGGATCTGCTCGACCATGGCTTTGGTGGCAGGCTGATAATAGGCAATGATGGTCAGAGCTTCCAGCTGGGAAGAAGACAGCTTCGGAGGCTTACGGGTCTCCAGAGCTTTGGTAATACAATCCGCCATCTCACCGGAGGAAACCATCTGGTATCCCTTCTCCAGTTTGATAATGCGGATGCCCCGGCGCTCAAAGGATAGCTGGTCTGCCAGCGTATCAGCAGCAGCTTCCACATCCCGGGGATCTTCCTCCAGAGCCATGGCCAGACGGGTAATCTCCACTCGCTCACCGGCGGCAAAGAGAATGGCTTCAATGGCTCTTTGCAGTTCAGTTTGTTCCATTCCCGTCACCTCCGGTCGGTTGTTTCTTCTCGATCAGTTTTACATTGGGATTCTCACCGGTATTATCATCTTCCAGTGTCGCGGAGCCGCTTTTGCACAACTCCAGAATAGCAAGAAACGTCGCAACGATTTCAGAACGGCTCTTGTTTCCTTTGAAAAGATTCTTCAGCCGCTCCACACCGCGCAGCAGCAGTTGACGCAGCACTTCGCCGGATTTCCTGGAAACAGGATACGGCTCCTTGCCGACGATACCCTTAAAATTCATCGTCGGCGGCGGAAGCTGCCTGTTATTTCGCTCCGAGATCATATCCAGCGCGCGCAGCAGATCCGCTGGTTCATGCTGATAGCGGTAAGTCTTATCCCTGCGCAGCGGTTCCGGATCTTTGGTAAAGATGCAGCGGCCGATCTCGTTTCTGGGTTCCAGTTGAGAAATGGCTATGCGCAACTGGTCCATAGCCTCTTTGCGCTGACGTTCCACCAGACTCTGGCGCAGCAGATCCAGTTCGCTCTCCGCTTCCGCCTGTTCGGCAGCGGAAAGCAGCATTTTTGTTTTGATCAGCATCAGATGCGATGCCATGGTGATGAATTCACTGGCGATCTCCATATCCAGCCGCTTCATCTCATCAAGATATGCCAGATATTGCTCCAGGATCGCGGTTATGGATACATCCTGTATTTCGATCTTGTTCTTACTGAGCAGCAGAAAAATAACATCCAGAGGGCCTTCGAAATCCTCCATCTGCTCACTGCGGGTATGGACAATGCCCTCCAAACGGTATTGAGGTTCTCCCATATCGACTCCTTGGTCTTATAATTCAAATACACATATTTTGCATATTATATCACCCTTTTAACCTGTACGCAAGCTTTTCGGCAAAATATTAGTTCTTTACAGAAATGATTGCAATTTTAGTCAAGCTGTGATATGATAATTAAAATCAATTCGATTCCGGGAGGGATTATTGTGGCAAGAAGAAACCGCTACAAGGAAATGGAACAATTAATGACCAAGATTCTCATTGGTGATGCAGCTGTCTTTGTGCTGTATCTGCTCTTTGCCGGTCTTGGTGTTACCGTACTGAAGATCATCACTGCCATTATTGCCATCTTGGCATCCGGTTTATGCCTGGGCTTCCTGTATATCAACGGTGAAATGAAGAAGCGCCGCAGCCGCTGGATGGTCATGGGATTCGCCGCTGTTGTGGTATGCCTGCTGGTCTCCCTGGTCCTGAACTATCCTTCTCCCACCAAGGCTCCCGCCATTCCTGCGGATCCCGTCAGCACCTCTGCCAGCACGGATGCCGCTCCCACCGGCACTGAAGCCGTCACTCCCAGCGATGCCAGCGAAGCCGGTGTCGGTTGATCACATCAACGAAAATGCCAGCCTTTCGGCTGGCATTTTCTATTTTCAGAATTCGCCTGCAGCGTACATCACGGCGGAAAGAGCACAAAGGGGCGCCGTCTCACAACGCAGAATCCTGCTTCCCAGCGTACAGACCTGCAGTCCAGCAGTTCGTGCCTGCTCCACTTCTTTCTCCTCGAGGCCGCCTTCAGGACCGGTCAGCAGACTGACGGTTTTCCATCCCCCCGTTTCCATGGCCATCCGCAGCGTGGTGGCATGCTCATTTTCATAGAACATCAGCGCTTTATCCGCATGTGCTGCCCGTTCCAGCGCCGATGCAAAGCTGGGAAGCACCAGAACCTGCGGAATGCGGCCCCGGCCAGACTGCTCTGCAGCGGAAGCGGCGATCTTCTGCCAGCGCTCCAGCTTTTTCTTCAGGCTCTTGTCATCAGGCTTGGAAATACACCTGGCTGAGGGAAACGCAACAATTTCATAGGCTCCCAGTTCCGTGGCCTTCTGGATCACGTGTTCCAGCTTATCAGCCTTGGGAAATGCCATATAAACACTGACCCGAACCGCAGCTTCGGTAACAGAATTCCGACTCTCTAGAACTTCCAAAATGACGGGGTTTACTTCCTGCACCCGGCAGACACACTCCCTGCCCACTCCGTCACAGACCAGCAATTCCTCTCCCGCCTTCAGCCGCAGGACTTTGGCATGCTGGGCATTCTCCCCGCTCAGGATGATCTCCTGTCCGTTCAGTTCTTCCGGTTCCACAAAAAATCTGGCCATTTTGATTTCCTCCGCTCATTTTTACACTAGTTTAGCAGAGATGCTGCCATCTGGCAAGGGTTTTCTGAAAAATGTTATTGACAAAAATAGTCTATTCCGTTATAATATATTAGTGCTTGCGAGAGTGTTGGAATGGTAGACAATCACGTTTGAGGTGCGTGTGGTGAATGCCGTGTGGGTTCGAGTCCCATCTCTCGCACCAAAAAATCCGAGTGCCCTTATGGGCATTCGGATTTTTTAATGCTCGAGATGGGACTCGAAAGGGCGACCTTGCCGAAGGCAAGGTAACAAAGTGTCCGGTGGACACTTTGTTAGCCCGTGGGAGAGTCCCTTGAATTTGAGACGCATCCGGTACGGATGTAGATTGATTTTGAATATTTTCGATTCCGAAAAAACGTTTGTTTGACAGCGTTTTTTGAAAAATCCTATAAGAACAATCGCACCAAAAGAATTGGCTGTCCTTTATTGAGAGACCGTTAATATATGTTTGGAATCGCAAGCAAAGCAAATCTGTAAGCGACACAAGGCCGCCGTCAATTCTCCATTTTTCTTTCATCCCTACGCTCTTTTTTCATCGATTTCTCATGATTGCATTTTTCTTCCCGGAGGTGTATGATTAATCCAACCATAACATAAGGAGACCATCACAATGGCAATTTCCACTTCCAAAGCTTACCGCAATCAGATCCTATATTCCATTTTCGTGCGTAATTACAGCGAAGAGGGCACCTTTGAAGCAATCCGCAGGGATCTCGACCGGATCAGATCCCTGGGTACTGATATCATCTGGCTGATGCCCATCCATCCCCTGGGACTGAAGGCCAGAAAGGGCAGTCTGGGCAGTCCTTATGCCATTTCCGACTACCGTGCCGTCAACCCCGAATTCGGAACCCTGGAAGATTTCAAACGGCTGGTTGAAGACATCCATGTCCACGGTATGAAGTGCATCATCGATGTTGTCTACAACCACACCTCCCCTGATTCCTGGCTGTCTCAGAACCACCCCGAGTGGTTTTATCACAAAGCCGACGGTTCTTTCGGTAACCGTGTAGGCGACTGGACGGATATCATTGACCTTGATTACAGCAATCAGGACCTGTGGGATTATCAGATCGATACCCTGAAAATGTGGGCTGAGATCGTGGATGGCTTCCGCTGCGATGTGGCACCTCTGGTGCCTCTGGACTTCTGGCTGAAGGCCCGGGAAGAAGTCGAAAAGGTACATCCCGGCTGTTTCTGGCTGGCAGAATCTGTTGAGCCAGGTTTCATCGTCTTTAACCGCTCCCGCGGCATGACTGCTCACTCCGATTGCGAACTATTTCAGGCCTTCGACTGCTGCTATGACTACGATATCTGGGATATCTACAGCGACTACCTTGCCTGCAAGTGCCCCCTTAGTGAGTATGCCGCCGCAGTCACCCGCCAGGAGGGAATGTATCCCGCCAACTATCTGAAACTGCGGTGCCTGGAAAACCACGACCGTGCAAGAGCGGCGCAGGTGTGCGGCAGCGAACAGATGCTGCGCAACTGGACTGCTTTCAACTACTTCCAGAAAGGTCTGACCATGATCTACGCCGGACAGGAGGCAGCTGCAGCGCATACTCCCAGTCTGTTTGACAAGGACACGATCAACTGGAATACCGGTAAAGATCTGACCCGGATGCTGATGAAACTCGCATCCATCAAGCGCGATCCCATCTTCGCCGACAGCACCTACACCGTAACCGCACTGCCCCGTGACATTCTGCTGGCCGTTCACAATGCAAAGGAGCAGAAAATGTTCGGTATTTTCTCCCTGCGCGGTGAAACCTCCCTGGTAGAGACTGATATCGCAGATGGCATCTACGAGAACCTCATCACGGGTGAAAGCGTGGAAGTATACGCAGGAAAAATGTTGATCCAGGGAGAGCCCGTTATCATCAAGGCATGAATCTTTGGTTGACAATGCCTCCATTCTAACCTATAATTGGTTTATATCTGCAGACTATTCTGCGAAAAAGGAGAGATAGAAATGATTTTTACGATCTATAAGCGGGCGCTGGCTGTCCTGATGAAGCGTCCTTTCGCGCTGTGGGGCATTTCCCTGCTGGAAGTGATTCTGACGGGTCTGGTCACCATGCTGTTCGGCGCTGTCCCCGGCATCGCCCTGGGCATCAACCTGCTGCTGAACACCTCCATGACCATGATCTTCCTGCATGGTTATCGCGGCGACGGTGTTGCTACCGTTCAGCTCTTTGACTGCTTTAAGGACGGCGCCACCGCCAAGCGTGTTCTGGGTGGCATGCTGTGGATGGATCTGTGGGTCTTCCTGTGGGGGCTGATTCCCATCGCCGGCCCCATCTTCACCATCATCAAGACTTACGAGTACCGTCTGACCCCCTATATTCTGGTTACCGAGCCTGAAATCAGCGCTACGGAGGCCATCAAGGTTTCTTCCAAGCGCACCAAGGGCTGGAAGGGTATGATGTTCGGCGCGGACATTCTGCTGCCCGTTGTCGTTGCTTTGATCATCCTGATCCTGCTTCTGCTTGCTTCCATTCCCTACATCGGTGTGCTGTTCGGTCTGATTCTGTTTGTATTCGTCGTTTGCTGCATGGCTCTGTACCCCCTGTACTTCGGTCTGATCCAGGCTGCTTTCTACGAAGAAATTAAGAATCCCACCCCCATCGCTCCCCGTCCCGCACGTCCCCGTTATGTTGATCCCCCCGTGTCCGGTGCTTTCTGCCCCCATTGCGGCGCTCCCCTGCCCGCAGACAGCAATTTCTGCACCAACTGTGGCACCAAGCTCAAGTAACCAACATATCATTCCGGCGTCCCGCTCCTGCGGGGCGCCTCTTTTCATATATCACAGTATGGATTTTTTCAAATCCCCATTGTATAATGAAAAGAAAAACAGATTCAGGTGATCAATCATGGATGCTTATGAGAAAAAATTCAAAATGATGACCGAACCGCCGGTGGGAAGGCTGATCTGCAGACTGGCAGTACCCTGCATTATCAGCATGCTGGTTACCGCCTTCTACAATATGGCGGACACCTATTTCGTTGGAAAACTGAACAGCAACGCAGCGACCGGCGCCGTTGGTGTGGTCTTTTCCATGATGGCCATTATCCAGGCTGTGGGATTCTTCTTCGGTCAGGGCAGCGGCAACTATATTTCCCGGGAAATGGGCCGGAAAAACTATCAGGAAGCCTCCAATATGGCTGCCACCGGATTTTTCTCTGCTTTGTCAACGGGACTGATCATCTGTGTTCTGGGACAGATCTTCCTGGAGCCGCTGGCATATCTGCTTGGCTCCACCAAAACGATCCTGCCCTACACGGAAGAATACCTCCGGGTCATTCTGCTGGGCGCACCATGGATGACTGCGTCGCTGGTACTGAATAACCAGCTTCGGTTCCAGGGCAGCGCTGCCTATGCAATGGTTGGCATTGTCAGCGGTGCGGTGCTGAACATCGCGCTGGATCCTATCCTGATCTTCGGACTGAAACTGGGTGTTGCCGGCGCCGGATGGGCCACCATCATCAGCCAGTTTGTCAGTTTCTGCCTGCTTCTGATTGGTTGCTCCCGGGGCAGCAATATCCACATCCACATCCGTAATGTAAAAATCAAATGGTTCTATTTTGAAATGATCATCCGCGGCGGCCTTCCCTCCCTCGCCCGGCAGAGTCTGGCCTCTGTTGCAACCATTTGCCTGAATCATGCGGCTCACCCCTTCGGCGATGCCGCCATCGCCGCCATGGGCGTCGTACAGCGGATCAGCATGTTCGGCGCTTCTGCCATGATCGGCTTCGGACAGGGTTTCCAGCCGGTGTGCGGATTCAACTACGGCGCAAAACTGTACTCCCGAGTCAAGGAAGGCTTCTGGTTCTGCGTGAAGGTTTCCTTTGTGTTTCTGGCAGCAGTCAGCATCCTAGGATACCTCTTTGCGCCCCAGCTGATCGCACTGTTTCGGAACGATGCTGAGGTCATCGCCTGCGGTGCACCGGCTCTGCGGTTTCAGTGTATCACATTCTGGGTGCAAAGCTGGGTGGTCATGAGCAATATGCTTCAGCAGTCCATCGGCAGGACCGTCCCGGCAACTTTCCTTGCAGTGGCGCGGCAGGGTATTTTCTTTATCCCACTGATCTGGATTCTCTCACTGGCACTTGGTCTTACAGGCATTCAGGCAACGCAGGCAGCAGCTGACATTCTGACCTTCCTATGCGCCATTCCCATCCAGCTTCATGTACTGCGGAGCATCCCCAACCAGGATGGTTGATTGTATATTGACAAAAACACCTGCTGCGAGTTGACTTCTGATGTGCATTTTGCTATAATTTTGGTACAGGAAGCTATGCTCCGCGCATTTAAGGAGGTATCCCTATGGAAAAGAAAATCATTACCATCAGCCGCGAGTTCGGCAGCGGCGGACGCACAATCGGCCGTTTGATCGCTCAGAAACTGAACATCCCCTTCTATGACAGCGAGCTGGTCAAGCAGATCTCTCTGGAATCCGGCTTCGCTCCCAAGTTTGTGGAAGAGCATGGCGAACATTCTCCCGGCAACAGCCTGTTTTCCTATGCGTTTGCTCCTCAGGGTGTTCCCGGTGTAATGAACGGACTGTCTACGGCCGATTTTCTGTGGAATATCCAGTGCAGCGTAATTCTGCAGATCGCGGATCAGGGCCCCTGTGTCATCGTCGGACGCAATGCTGACTACATTCTGAAGGACCGGGCTGATGTGCTGAATGTTTTTGTTCATGCGGATAAGGAATTCCGTGCCGAGCGTATCGTCCGTCTTTACGGCAACTCCGAAAAGACTCCCTCCGCCCGTCTGCAGGAGAAAGACAAGCGCCGCAGAGTCAACTATCAGCACTACACCGGCAGAACCTGGGGCAATGCTGAAAACTACCATGTCTGCCTGGACAGCGGTGTACTGGGTGTGGAAAACTGTGCCGATATCATCGTGGATATCATCTCCAAATCCAAGTAAACTACATACAAAAAGTCCTGCATCAAAATGATGCAGGACTTTCTTTTATACTGTTGCAGGCTCTTTGTCCTTAATATTGATACTAACACCGTTCACTTCTACGTCTTCATCGGCGCAGATCAGGATGTACTTGACACCGCCGATGATCCGGGTCTCAATCAGATCGCTGCGGTCAGGTGCGACCTTGATGGATACATCGGGAGTCTTGATTTCAAAGCGCTTGTTATCGATAATATTCTTGGGATGCAGCTCTGCCTCAAAACCAAAGACTTCGTCGTATTCAACGCTGAATTTGGCAATGTGGTCCTCAGAAACACCGCAGCCGCTCAGAACCTCCTTCACTTCCTCTTTGGAAATCAGAAGCGGATCGGCAACCTTTGCTTCCTTATGCATCTCAATGCGCTGGCACAGCTGATCGTGGACCTCCTGGACTACCTCCATGCTGCATTCCTCGTCCAGAGATGTGGAAAGCAGCGCCTCGAAGGACTTCTTCTGCTCCGCAGCAGGCTTGGGAACAGGGGTATTGAAGATGGTCTCGATGAAAGCATCATGTCCTTCCTTGATGTCCTTGGAATAGAACAGGGCATTGTAAATGTTGGTAGAACGGTTGTCGAAAGCCGGGAACAGGAAGCCAAGCTGAGGGGCAGAAACCATCTGCGCCATGGCACCGTCGTGGAAGAGTTTCTCCTCGGCAACATAGTGAAGATTGGGCTTGGTCTGCTTCACGGGGCACACGGCGCAAAGCATGAAGGTGTAGGTCTCCTCGCTCTGGTCCTTCTGGAAGGAATCATCCTTGCTCTTGAAGGGCACATCGTAGGTCTCGGCACCCATCAGGATCAGATAGTTATCATCGAAGGTAACGGAATCAATAATCTTCTGGTAAAAGCCCCGGCGCAGGTCGTCGTCCTTCAGCTTGCAATCCCGCAGGTCCATCAGAAGCTTATGCTCCTCGCTGCCGGCCACCTGGGATGTTTTGAAGGTGATATCAATCAGGTTCTTACCGATGGTGCCGGACAGGCTGCGCTTCAGGAGGGCGAAATACTTCTCGGACTCATTCTCGGGCATGATGCCGAGGGACTGGCTGAATTCCGTGATGATTTCCTTCTGAGCATTGACGTAACAGCCGTAAATGTGGGTCATATTACTGCGGTCCCGGCGCAGATGCCGCCGGAGTTCGCCGATTTCTTTTTCATTCATGGTACTTACCTCACAGGAAAATAAATGCCCAATGATTATAGCACAGACACGATAAAAAATCCAGTAGAAAAGGCCGCCGGATTCCGGCGGCCTAATGGGTTATTCTATGACGCCGCCAATCAGGCTTCCGTCTCTACCATCCAGAGTCAGCAGGGTACATTCATTGCTGTATCGTACTTCTCCGCTCTCCTCCTCGTAATACTCCACCGTACCCATAACAGTAATTCCGGGCACATAGCAGAACCGGTGGGTGTAGCCCTCCATAGTGGTACGGGTTAGGTTATAATTTAGGTCCTTAACACTGATCCGGCAGCGCAGGACATCTTCTCCGCTGTAGACAGATGGAAGGAAGCTGTAATCCGTATGAGAAGATGCCGTCAGGTATTCTTTTGCCTTCTCCAGCAGCTGCTCCACGGAAAGCGTCCCGGTATTTTCCATACTTCCTGCAATCTCAACAGGTGAATACATGAGGAAACTGATCAGGTCGCCATTGGCAGAGAACTCAAACCGAACATCAGCATAGTAATAATTGGAAACCGTCGGATCCTCCGCATCCCGCAGAGCCGTGAACTGGGGTAGCCGAACGGCAGGGATACCGTTGAGAATGGGCACTGCGGTAACATGAACGGTGTACTCCGTCACATCCTCACTGATGGGAAGTTCCTCTACATAGCACTGGTCGATCTGCCAGCTGCCAAGATCCATTTCTGCCAGCATTTCTTCCGCCCTGGTTTTTACTGTATCCAGCTGCACCTGGGTCGGCTCTCCAGTCCGCAGCATCCGGGCCTTGAAAATCTCCTCGTCAATGCCGTTGGGACTGATACCCGTGGCAAGGACGGCATAAATATTGTTGACCTTGAAATCGTCTTTGTCCCGGTTGGAGGCGCAGAAATTATAGGGAATGTCGCCCACATACAGCTGCGCCCAGATCTGATCATTGAAATTGTCCGGGTCAAATAAGTTCCGGTCCTCCTCCTGTTCATATTCAATACCGTTCTTGAAGGTCCATTCACAGGGGGTATAGGGAATCTCCTCCGGGGCGGTTTCATACTTTTCCCGGTATCGTTCGATAAAGGTATTCACCAATTCCACCACATCGAAATCCGCTTTCCACTGTCCATAGAGTTCTTCCACCGCAGCCTCAGTTGTATATTGGCTCCATCGGTCCAGCTTTTGCCGAATCTCAGCCTTAGTGTAATACTGCGCCAGATCCGGCACCTTCTCATAATAATCCGCATCGCCAAAGATGGCGTATGCAACCCGCTTGGCTTCCTCCGGTGTGATCTGGTGAGGTACTACTTCCAGAATCGGCATATATTCTCCGGACACCTCTTCATCGATATCCATTACGAACTCGATAGTGCCATCAGAACTGATAAATACGTCCTTAGAATGTACAGGGATGCGGATCAGTTCCGCGGCTGTGGCAGCGCTGCAGGCCATCAGGGAGATGGCAGCAGCAATCAGGATTATTCTCCAGATTTTTCTTTTTTTCATTGGTTCGTCCTTTCCCGCAGGCGGTATTTCGGATGCGGAAGACAGAATATTGTGCAGCATCCGCTCCTTTGCCTCAATGTCAGGACGAACAGGGGCATATGCCTTTCGGATCGATCGTCTTGTCATCAAAAATCACCACCCAACTTTGATTTGAGCATCTGCCTGACTCTTGACAGACGGCTTCGAACCGTTGCTGCAGGACAGCGCATTGCAGAGGCGATCTCCTTGGTGGAATACCCTTCGTAATAATACATATATACCGCAGTCTTATAGTCCTCCGGGAGGTCCAGAATCGCTTCCAGGGTCGTATCGATTCGGAACGGCGGCTCCTGCAGCGCGTCTGCGAAGTCATCTATATTCTCATTCCTGCGCCACCATTTTTTCAGGGCATCCTTGCAAAGATTCGAAGCTGTGACGATCAGCCAGGCTTTTTCATGTTCCGTCGATTTGAATTTCTTCCCGCTGGAAATCAGCCGAAGGAAGGCCTCCTGTACCAAATCCTCCGTATCTGCTGTATTTTTCATAAAGGAGAAGCAAATTCGGTAGACGGTATCCACATGACGGTCATATATTTCCGTGATTTCTTTGCCCGTACGCTGCAAAGTGTGCATCGCCGTCACCTCCTTTCATCTTAGATACGATCGAGTATGGAAAAATGTTGCAGCAAAAAACGGCCGGCAAATATGCCGGCCGTTTTTTATGTATCAATCCCACAGGACATTCCAGTTCTGGATGAAGTATTCCACGCCGGAATAAACAGTGGTCAGTACGATCATCGCCATGACGATCCACTGGACCAGCTCCACCTGGGGGAATACCATCAGGACACACAGACCGACCATGGTGCTGGCAGTCTTGAATTTGCCGCTCTTGCCGGCAGCAATGACCTTGCCCTTGGGGCCTGCAACCATGCGCAGACCGCTGACGGCGAACTCGCGGGTCAGGACGATCATCAGTGCCCATGCGGGGAAAGACCCCCACTCACAGAACATGGTCATGGCGGCGATGGTCAGCAGCTTGTCTGCCAAAGGATCCAGGAACTTGCCGAAATCCGTGACCTGATTATAATGCCGGGCAATATAGCCATCTACAAAATCTGTCAGGCTGGCAATGATGAACAGCGCCAGCGCCAGATACATCCAAAGACCTGCCTGACCGCCGCTCAGATACATCAGAACCATGTATGCGGGAATCATGACCACACGGGCCAGAGTAATTTTACTTGCAGTTGTCATCTCTTATTCTTCCTCCACAATGTAACCTGCCAGATCGCCTTCAACACAGCCGTCGATGGTGACCTGAATGAATTCTCCTTCCATCAGGGAATCCCGGGACGCGATCCAGACTCTGCCGTCAATATCCGGAGAGTCGGCATAAGTACGGCCATAGAACTGCTCGTTCTCATCGTCATAGCCTTCCACCAGGACTTCAACCGTCTTGCCGATCATAGCTTCATTGTATTCGTCCATGATCTGGGACTGGATCATTTCCAGGATCTCCGCGCGCTTCTGGGCCACATCCGCATCCACATATTCCATGTTGTATGCCTCGCTGCCCTCCTGGGGAGAGAACGCAAAGGCACCCACACGCTCCAGGCGAAGCTCTTTCAGGAACTTGCACAGTTCCTCGAATTCCTCCTCACCTTCGCCGGGCAGTCCGGTGATGACGCTGGTGCGGATTACAATGCCGGGGATCTTCTCACGCAGAGTCGCAAAAAGGTCACGGATGTATTCGCCGGAACCGCGGCGGTTCATCAGGCTCAGGATCTTACTGTTGCAATGCTGGATGGGAATATCCAGATACTTGACGATCTTGGGTTCAGATGCGATGGTCTCGATCAGTTCCATATCCACCTCGTCGGGATAGACATAGTGGATGCGGATCCAATGGAAACCCTCGATTTGGCAGAGCTTATGAAGCAGTTCCGGAAGCAGCCGCCTGCCTTCACCCAGATCCGTACCATAGCGGCTGGTGTCCTGGGCCACGACGATCAGCTCCTTGACACCGGAATCTGCCAACAGTCGCGCCTCATAGAGGACATCGTCCATCTGGCGGCTGCGGAACTTGCCGCGCAGAGACGGAATTACGCAGTAAGCGCACTTGTTGTCGCAGCCTTCCGCAATTTTGATAAACGCATAATGTTCGGGAGTGGTCAGAATTCTGCCGGTCTCCTGCTCTGGCGCATCAATGGATCCAAACTCACGGACTGTCCCTCCGTTCAGCAGCGTTTCGATGGCAGGCACGATCTCGGTGTAGCTGCCGGTACCGAGAATGCCGTCTACTTCCGGCATTTCCTCCATGATTTCGTCCTGATACCGCTGAGACAGGCAACCTGTAACCAGAATCTTGCCCACATAGCCGTCAGCTTTCAGGCCAGCGGTGGACAGGATATAGTCGATGGCTTCGGCCTTTGCGGAGTCAATGAAGCCGCAGGTGTTGATGACCACCACATCACAGCCTACCACATCACCGCAGACATTGTGACCGGCCTCCCGGACACGGTACATCATCCGCTCACAGTCCACCTGATTCTTGGCACAGCCAAGAGAAATAAAACCAATATTTGCCATAATCTGTTATTCCTCCAGGAATTCTTCATGATCCGGCTGAAACCGGTTCAGAACACGACGAATGGATGTATAGCTGTGGCCCCGGCGCATCAGCGCGTCCACTGCCTTTTTTACATCCCGCTGATCATATTCCCTCCCCAGTTTTGCCCGGAGAAAATCCTCAATCTGATCCTCCATATCGGGATAGTCTGCCAGCGCATCCTCCCAATACTGCCTGGGAACTTTCTTTTCATACAGAGCCTGTTTTGCACGGGCAGGGCCGTAGCCCTTGGAAACACACCTGTGGACCACCTGCTCGGCAACCTTCGCGTCATCCAGAAGATCCAGGTCGGACATCCACTGAACGGCTTCCTTTGCCTGGACAGGGTCCTCCCCTTTCTGAACCAAACGCTGCTCCAGGTCACGCTTGGAAACGCTGGCAGCAGAGACGATTCGGACGGCCCGCATTTTGGCCGACATCTTTCCGGCTGCTTCCCGCAGCGCAGTCAGCTCCTCATCAGAAAGCTCCCTGCCTGTGTAAAGGCAAAAATCTTCAACCGTCTGGCGGTAAAGCCGCATGGTGCTTCCGTCTTCAAATTTCACAAAGTAGCGGCCGACCCGGTCCGGAGTGGTCTTCAGAAGATCAATCCTCATCGTCAAAATCGTCGGCGCTGACGGCTACCGCCTTTTCAGCAGCCTTAGCCGCCGCTCTGGGAGCCGCAGCGCTCATGTTCATCAGATGCTCGCGGACCTGAGCTTCCACCTTCTCGGCAATATCGGGGTTGTTCATCAGGTACTCCTTCACGGAGTTGGCACCCTGGCCGATACGCTCATCGCCCATGGAGAACCAGCTGCCACTCTTCTGGACGATATCCAGCTGAACTGCCATGTCCACCAGCTCGCCCCACTTGGAGATACCCTGGCCGTACATGATGTCAAAGTAGGCTTCCTTAAAAGGAGGCGCAACCTTGTTCTTGACAACCTTGACACGGGTCTTGTTGCCGATGACATTGCCACCTTCCTTAATAGACTCGACACGGCGGACGTCCAGACGGACGGAAGAATAGAACTTCAGCGCATTGCCGCCAGTGGTGGTCTCGGGGTTGCCGTACATGACGCCGATCTTCATACGCAGCTGGTTGATGAAGATGACCACGCAGTTGGTCTTGGCAATGGTGCCTGCCAGCTTACGCAGCGCCTGGCTCATGAGTCTTGCCTGCAGGCCCACAAAGGTGTCACCCATTTCGCCTTCGATCTCCTGCTTGGGAACCAGCGCAGCAACAGAGTCCACGACCACTGCATCAACAGCGCCGGAGCGGACCAGTGCATCGGTAATTTCCAGTGCCTGCTCACCGGTGTCGGGCTGGGAGACCAGCAGATTGTCGATATCCACACCCAGCGCGGAAGCATAAATAGGATCCAGAGCGTGCTCCGCATCCACGAAGGCCACTTCGCCGCCCATCTTCTGGGCCTCTGCCAGGATGTGCAGAGCCAGAGTGGTCTTACCGGAGGATTCAGGTCCGTAGATCTCGATGATTCTGCCCTTGGGAACACCGCCGATGCCGAGAGCCGCATCGAGGGCCAGGGAGCCGGTGGGAATCGCTTCCACGTTCATTTCAGGACGGTCGCCCAAACGCATGACCGTGCCCTTGCCGAAGCTCTTGTCGATCTGAGCCAAAGCGGTCTGCAGGGCCTTTTTCTTATCCGCAGCGGGGGTCGGTGCCTCGTATACAGTCTTTTTCGTAGCCATAGTTAGCCTTCCTTCCTGCCGTACTGGGCCAGCACGGCACGTTCTCTATCATTGTAATCCCTGGTTCGCTCCAGGATGGTATACCCGTTATCCTCCAAAATTCGACAAACATCGTCACCCTGGCTGGGGTCATATTCCAGACACAGATAGCCGCCGGGTTTCAGAGCTTTTGAATAATTCACCGCGATAGAGCGGTAAAAATCCAGACCATCTCTGCCTCCGAAGAGGGCAATATGCGGCTCGTACAGTTTGACGCTGTCCGGCAGCTCCGCCATCTCGGGGCCTGTGATATAGGGAGGGTTGGAAACAATCATATCAAACTTGCCCAGGAAAGCTGGAGCAGGGCTCAGTGCATCCGCCTGAATGCAGGAGACCCGGGCGCTGAGCTTATGGGCAGTAATATTCTTCTTGGCAACAGCCAGAGCATCTTTGGAGATATCCGCCAACGTAACCCGCGCATCCTTGATGCGGCTGGCAACGGCAAGTCCGATGCAGCCGGAGCCGGTGCATAGGTCCAGAATTCTGGGATCATGATCCAGAAAAATCCCCTGGTTAATAGCAAGTGATGCCACAGCAACTGTATCATCCCTAGGGATCAGGACATTCTTGTCCACATACAGTGTCAGTCCGTAGAACTCCCACTCACCCAGAACGTAGGGCAGCGGTTCCCCTTCCAGCAGGCGCCGGACGGCATCTTCCATATTGCGGCAGATTTCCTCGCCGGCATACATGTCCCTGTCCGCCAGGATCTCCTCCTGGCTCCTGCCGGAATAATGGGCCAGAAGGTTTCTCGCCATCATACCGGCTGTTCCGGGATCCTCCTGCTGCAGCAGCGCCCGACGGGCATCCAGGTACAGATCGGAATATTTCTTTACCACCGGTCCGTGCCCTCCTCTTCCGGCAGCACAGCCTTTACTGCGGCAATGCCAACCTCGATCATGGTATCATCAGGTTCATTGGTCGTGAAATTCTGCAGCCACATTCCGGGCGCAGTCAGGATTCGGGTAAAAGCGTTGTCATGGCGGCCTGCCCAGCGATTGATCTCATAGGTGATCGACACGATCAGCGGCAGCAGCAGCAGCTTAAAGGCAATCATGATCAGCCGGTAAAGGAAGCTGCCGCGCATTGCCTCCAGTCCGGGGGCAACGCTCAGAAGCAGCGACGATGCCACACTGAATACCAGAATGGATATGACCATCACAACAAGCAGAAAACTGGTGCCGCAGCGGGGATGCAGCCGGGTCTGAGCCCGGACATTCTCCACCGTCAGAGGCAGGCCCGCCTCGTAGCAGCGGATGGTCTTGTGCTCCGCGCCATGGTAGGAAAAGACACGCTTCATCTCATTCATCCGGGAAACCAGGTACATATAGACCATAAAGATCACCATGCGGACTACGCCTTCCACCAGCGTCAGCAACAGATTGTTGGTGATGATGCCGTCAAAGAAACTGCTGATGACCATGGGCAGCAGGAAAAACAGGCCGATGGACATGGCCAGACCCAGAAACACGGCAAAACCGGTAAGAAACTGCTGAAACTTTTCATTACCCAGCTTCTTCTCCAGCCACAGGTCCAGCTTGGAAGGCTGCTCATCCTCTGTGAATTCTTCCGGAGCCAGATCGGCTGAACGCATCAGCGCCTTAACACCAACGACCTGGGAATCAAAGAAGTTCACAGCACCGCGGACCAGGGGCCATGTGGCAAAACTGCCCGGTTTGTGGATTTTTCGGGGAGAAACCTCCACCGTCAGTCCCTCATGATTCCGGACCACGACCGCGTCTTTTTCAGGGCCACGCATCATGATGCCCTCAATCAGAGCCTGACCGCCGATTGTGGTCTTAAATTTTTCATTGCAACATTGGTTATTTTTCTTTGCCATTGGTTTTCCTTCCTCATTGAGCAGCAGGCAAGGCGATGGTCACCAGTGTGCCGCCGCCTTCCGCATTTTCCAGAGTCAGCGTGCCGCCATGCATTTCCACGATCTCATCACAGACCGCAAGACCGATGCCGGTACCACGGGCCTTGGAACTGCCCTTGTAGAACTTTTTCTTCACCAGCGGGATCTCGTCTTCCGGAATACCGGGACCATAGTCCCGGATCCGGACAACCACCATGCCGCTTTCATCGCTCATGGAAGCCTCAATCCGGCCGCCTTCGCCGCCATGCTTGGCGGCATTATCCAAAACATTCAGCCAGACCTGCCGCAGCCGTTTCGGGTCGCAGGGGATCTCAGGAATGTCATCATCACTGTCCAGATACTCCAATTCAATACCCTCCTGGGCCAGTCTGGAGCCATACATAAATACCGTATCTTCAAATTCGCTGCGGATATCGGTGGGTTCCACATTCAGTGTCATGCGTCCATCCTGCATCCGGGTAAAATCCAGCAGTTCCACGACCATCTCCGTCAGGCGCTTGGCCTCCCTGGAAATGATCGTCATACCCTGCCGGGTATCGGAATCCATATTCTCATCCATCAGCAGCGTCTCGCTCCAGCCGGTAATGACCGTCAGAGGCGTACGCAGCTCATGAGACAGCTGTGAAATGAATTCCGCCTGCATTTTTTCATTCTGGCTGATCTTTGAAGACAACTCGTTGATCGTCTCTGCAAGATCACCGATTTCATCGGCATAGCGGGTCTGGATCTGGATGCCGTAGCTGCCGCCGGAAATCCGCTTTGCCTTCTCCGTAATCTCCGCCACAGGCGTCATCACGGAATGAATGAAGTAATTGCTGGTGGTAACCACAATCGTCAGCACAACCAGCAGCACTGCAAAACAAATCAGCGCCACCAGAAAGATCTGCTGGTCCACCAGCTTTGTGGAGGTCACATAGCGCAGCACACCGATAACCTCGCCGTTGCTGTAGATCATGGGACTGGAGACCGCCATGATCCGCTCCCCCGTTGCCGGATCCCTGCCCATATAGGGCCGGATGTCCCGGGTGGTCATAGCCTCGGCGATCTCAGTCGTGGTGGGAGACTGCCCCGCCCACTCACCATAGGAGGAGGCAACGAGCTTTCCCCGATTGTTGATAAACTGCAGTTCGAGATTGTTCCGGTCCTCAAAGGTCTTGGCATAGGTCATGCAGGACTGGTAATACTCGGTATAATTCTGATTGATGTAGTCAGCGAAAAACTCCGTGGTGGTTCTGGCGCGGAAGCGCATATCAGACTCCATATTGGAGTAGTAATAGGCCGCGAAGGATGCCGTAACAGCCAGAACGCAGACCATACCCAACGCGAAGATCACACCAACCGTATTCAGCAGCCAACGTCTGCGCAGTCCGCCGACTCTTTTCATGGACTGATCCCTCTTTTCGTCGGCTTATGCGCCCCACTTGTAACCAAATCCCCAGACGGTGGTGATGTAGGTGGGGTTGGCGGTATCGTCTTCAATCTTGATGCGCAGACGGCGGATATTCACGTCCACGATCTTCAGTTCACCTTCATAATCCCTGCCCCATACTGCAGACAGGATGTCCTCACGGCTCAGGGCCCGGCCGGGGTTCTGCATGAACAGCTTCATGATGGAATACTCAACCTGAGTCAGACGGACCCGCGTACCGGCCTTTTCCAGCGTATGATTGCGGGTGTTCATCACAAAGGGTCCCTGGGTCAGCAGCTCGGAACTGGCGGTGCTGTCACCGCCGATGCGGCGGTACAGCGCGTCAATACGCGCAGTCAGCTCCGCAGGAGAGAAGGGTTTGGTAACATAGTCATCAGCTCCGGTCATCAGACCGGTGACCTTATCCATCTCCTGGGTGCGGGCAGTGAGCATGATGATGCCCATCTGCTTGTTGGTAGCCCGAATCCGGCGGCAAACCTCAAATCCGTCGATCTCCGGCACCATAATATCCAGGATCGCCACACCAATGTCGGGATACTTTGCAATCATATTCAATGCTTCGGGACCGGTGCCGGCCTCGATGACATCGTAACCCGCACGCTTCAGATTGATCACCACAAAAGAGCGGATATTCACTTCATCTTCCATAATCAGTACTTTTTTCATAGCATACCTCTTTACGTTTCTCCCGTCTTCCAGTCCTGATGGATCAGATGGAAACTCTGAATCAGGCTTTCACGGGTAATCCCGCAGGAGCCGGACGCTGCTTCCAGTCTGGCGGCATAAACCACACCATCGGCCTTGTACAGAACAAAACGGTTATCTTCCACCGCAGCCGCATCCCGGTCTGCTCCGGTAAAAGCGAATACGGTCATCATCTTTTCATTTTTACGGAGCGTTTCATCCCAAAGAGAGAAATGATAAACATTTCCATCCTGCGTCACCGTGACCCGTTCAGCCCAGCTGTTTTCCAGCTGGAGATACCAACCGCCGTCAAAATTGTGGAAGGTGTACATTTTGTCCACCTCCAAGCCATCCAGCGCCATGGCAAACCAACGGATCAGGTAATGGGTCGAGGCGCTTGTGCTCTTCGACCCCATTACGATCAGGCTGGGCAGTTCCAGAACACCATCATCATCGATGTCATCCGCGTAAACATAGTAGTTGCGCAGCGTCTGGACACTGGTTCCCGACTCACTGGAAAAGGACACATTGGTAAAGCGTCCATCCTTCAGCGCGAAAACATCCGTAATGATCGCACTCTCTTCCACAGAGCTAGCCACATAAACAGCAGGAGCCGCATCCTGAAGTCTGCTCACCATAATGCGCTTGATATGATCTGCAGGCTCCGAAAGATTTGCCTCGGCAGAACGGTTCATGGAACCGTCCCGATAGGTGTACAGGGACGCAGCCGCATTATCCGCTTCGGATTCCCCAGGTGTGATGACCATCAGTTCCGTCTTTCCGTCGCTGTTTAAGTCCGCAGAAACGAATTTGGAATATCCCACGGCCATCAGTTGCTCCGACTCGCCGCCGGAAAAGGTATAGACAGACAAGGACCGGAGAACCTGATCGCTGACCTGACGGCCTACCACGATCTCCAGTCCCGGCTGACCGTCCATGTCTGCATATTCCACCAGTTCAAAGGCAGAACCCCGGTTTTCAATGATCTCTCTCAGGCGGTAGCTTCCTTCCTGCTGGCCAAAGATCAAAATCTGCATCGGCTTCTGGGAGCCGCCTTTGGCAAAGAGCAGATATTCATCCGTTCCGTCGCCATCCAGATCCGCCGTCTGAACCGTCTGCTGGTTTTCTCCGGACAGGGGGGCACAGTATTCGAGTCCGTCCATCGCCCTGTCAATGGCAGCCTGCAGGTCGTTGTATTCCTGCGAACGTTTGGGCAGACTGTACATCTGGTCCACTGTCCGCATACCGCATCCGCTCAGGAGCAGCGCCGCAAGCAGAAGGGCTGCAAAATACAATCTTCTTCTCACACACATTGCTCCTTTCAACTGATTATTATAGCACAAAAGTTTTCAAAAAGGAAGTTATTTCAGAACAACATTTCCCTCTCCCAGAACATTTTTCAGTTCCGTGAGCATGGAGTCCATAAAAACACATCTTGTGCCCCGACGGACCTTCGTATCCGCGAAATAAAGGACAACACTGCCCTCACCCGGGAACATATTCAGAATCGCCCTGATCTTCCGGTAGACGGGATTCGATTCGCTGGGCAGCTTCAGATACAGCGTACCGCCGCGTACCGGCTCAGACCGCTTTTCCGGCTCCGGCGGGAGCGCAGAGTCGGCATAATCCGAAATCGGCCGTGCCCGGTTGATGACAATCTGCGGCTCCTTCTCGTCCCGGATGGAAAGCCTTCCTGTGATGACCACGGCGCTGTTTTCCCGCAGGTAACCGCCATACTGATTCAGCACATTGGAAAATGCCAGCATCTCAATACCCGCGGTATCATCTTCCACGGTGACATAGGCCATCATGGAATTGTTGCGGGTGGTCTTCATCTTCATGTTTTGAACGATGCCCGCCACACTGACGATGGAATCATCCTGATAGCGGCTTTCTTCGTCCATCAGCTCTCCGATGGGGATCACATGAGTGTTTTTCAGATAGGGCCTGTAGTCGTCCATGGGATGACCGGAAATATAGATGCCAGTGGTTTCCTTCTCCATGGCCATCAGATCCGCCTTGTTCAGTTCCTTGAGTTTGGGGATCGGAATCGCAGCCGTGGCATCATCCTCATCCAGCATGGAGAACAGTCCAATCTGGCCTTCCAGATTCTTCCTTCGGGTGAAACTGACACTGTCCATCATACTGTCATAGACCGCCAGCAATTCGCTGCGGTGATGGCCGAAACAGTCCATGGCGCCGCACTTGATAAAGTTTTCCACGGCCCGCTTGTTCAGTTCGCCCTCCCCCATCCGCTGAAGAAAATCCTCCAGAGAGCGGAATGCGCCGCCTTCATCACGCTTGGCAACCATGCTGCGGATCAGACCGCGTCCCACATTCTTGACCGCGCCCAGTCCAAAGCGGATGGCATCCCCCTCCACGGAGAAATGATCCACAGAATGATTGATATCAGGAGGCAGCACAGGAATGCTCATGTCCCTGCACTCAGCGATGTAGCCGGAGATCTTAGCGGCGGAATCCAGCACAGAAGTCATCAGCGCCGCCATATACTGCCGGGGATAATGGCACTTCAGATATGCGGTCTGATATGCCACTACTGCATAACAAACGGCGTGGGCCTTATTAAAAGCATAATTAGCAAATGCGACAATCTCATCATACAGCGACTGAGCCACAGCTTCGCTGATTCCATTTGCAACACAGCCGGGAATATTGTTCTCCCGGTCACCGTAGACAAAGACCTTGCGCTCCTGCTCAATGATCTTCATTTTCTTCTTGGAAATCGCCCGGCGGATGTTATCCGCCTGCCCCATGGTATATCCGCCCAGCTGACGGAAAATTTCAATGACCTGCTCCTGGTAGACAATACAGCCGTAGGTGACTTTCAGAATTGGCTCCAGTTCCGGACATTTATAAGTAACCTTTTTATGGTTCAGCTTATTCTCAATAAACGTCGGAATAGAGTCCATAGGACCCGGACGGTAGAGCGCCACAATCGCGGTGATGTCTTCAATGCTGTCAGCCTTCATGCCGACACAGACACTGGTCATGCCGGCGGATTCCAGCTGGAATACACCCTGGGTCCTGCCCTCCGCCAGCATGGCGAAGGTCTCCGGATCGTTGTCAGGCACTTTGTCGATATCAAATTCAGGTACCAGCTTCCGAATCTCCCGTTCAGCATCCTCAATGACTGTCAGGTTCCGCAGCCCCAGGAAGTCCATTTTCAGAAGCCCCAGCTCCTCAATGGTGGTCATGGTGTACTGGGTGACAATGGTATCATCATTGCGGCTCAGGGGGACATAGGTATACACCGGATCGGCGGTGATCACCACGCCGGCAGCGTGGGTGGAAGTATTGCGGGGCATGCCTTCCAGGCTCATGGCCGTATCGATAAGCTGCTTTACCCGGTCATCGCCGTCGTACATTTCCTTCAGCTTGGGACTGACTTCCAGAGCCTCCTTCAGAGTAATGTGGGGGGTGGTAGGCACCAGCTTGGCCACGATATCCGTCTCAGCGTAGCTGAAATTCAAAGCCCGGCCCACATCACGGATGGCGCCGCGGGCAGCCATGGTGCCGAATGTGGCGATCTGGGCCACATGATCGGTGCCGTACTTGCGCATAACATACTCGATGACCTCACCGCGCCGCTCCTGGCAGAAATCCGTATCGAAATCGGGCATGCTGACCCGCTCGGGATTCAGGAATCGCTCAAAAATGAGGGCATACTTCATCGGATCCACTTCCGTGATATGCATACAGTAGGCAACAATGGAAGCGGCACCGGAGCCACGGCCCGGTCCCACGGGGATGCCGGATTCCTTGGCATAGCGGATAAAGTCCCAAACGATCAGGTAGTAATTGACATAGCCCATGCGGCTGATGACACTGATCTCATACTCCAGACGGTCCAGATATGCCTGGGGAGGATTCGTATAACGTTCCTTAAAGCCATCCATGCAGAGCTTACGGAAGTATTCTTCGTTGGTATAGCCCTCCGGCACCGGGAAGGAGGGCAGATGGTACTCATGGAAGGTAAAATCCAGATTGCACATTTCGGCAATTTTGACGGTATTGTCAAAAGCCTCATTGCAGCGGGGAAACAGCTGACGCAGTTCTTCCTCACTCTTGAGGTAGAATTCCTCTGTCTGGAACTTCATGCGGTTCGGCTCGTCCACAGTCTTGCCCGTCTGGATGCACAGCAGGACGTCCTGCATGGCGGCATCCTCCTTGCGCAGATAATGGGCGTCGTTGGTGACCACCAGAGGCAGTCCCGTTTCCCGGGCAAGGCGCATGACGCCCTGATTGACGGGTGTCTGTTCCTCAATGCCATGGTCCTGCAATTCCAGATAAAAACGATCCGGTCCAAAGATCCGGGACAGCCGCAGCGCATATTTCCGCGCCGCTTCGTATTCTTCATTCATCAGGTACTGGGGGATCGCGCCGGCCAGACAGGCGGACAATGCGATCAGACCCTCATGGTGCTGCTCAAGCAGTTCCAGATCCACTCTCGGTTTACCGTAGAAACCCTCGGTGAAGGCCTGGGAGACCATATAGCAAAGGTTTTCATAGCCCTTCGTGTTTTCACACAGCAGTACCAGGTGGTATGGGTCATTGTCAATGCCGTGAACACGGTCATGCATGCCTCTGCGGGCCACATAAACCTCACAGCCGATGATGGGCTTCACTCCGGCCGCCTTGGCTGCTTTGTAAAAGTCGATGCAGCCATACATGACGCCATGATCGGTAATGGCAACAGCCGTCTGTCCCATTTCCTTCACCCGATCCATCATCCGGTCAATGCGGCAGGCGCCGTCCAGAAGAGAGTACTCCGTATGGACATGCAGATGCACAAAACTCATGAACGCACCTCCTTCGCCGCTTCCACCAGCTTCTTCAGCCGGTGATTCATAGCAGGTTTGGTTATGGGAGGATCCATCATCTCCGCCAGTTCCGAAAGAGAGGACGCGGGATGGGCCTCCCGTGCCTTTGCCGCCTGAAGGATCTTTGCAGGCAGCTTTTCCAGCAGTCCATTCTCCTTCAGAACACGAATGGCTGCCAGCTGCTCCTGGGCCGCTTCCACAACCTTGGAAATATTCGCGTCGTCGCAATTGCAGCGGCGGTTGACCCGGTTATTCAGTTCCTTCTCCAGCCGGGCCTCCATGATGCCCATGGCAGCCACCGGTGCGCCGAGGAAAGTTAAGTAATCGCAGATCAGCTCACTCTGCTTAATGTACAACACCTGTCCCCCACCCCGCTTGGCGGTCTTTGGATTGACATTCATGCTTTCATGCATCAGCAGATATGTCTCCCGGGCCACCGCGCTGTGGGTGGTGCTGATCTCCATATGATAACCTTTTTCAGGATCCGTAACGCTGCCGCCGGCAAGAAACGCACCGCGCAGGAATGCTGCCTTGCAGCACTCCTCTTCCACAACGGGATAATTCACATGCAGCGCCAATGTATCCTCCCTGCTGAAACCGCAGGCTTCCATGATCACAGAAATCTTTTCTTCATCAAAGATCTGAAAGATCAGCTTGCCCGGCGCTTCCATGCTGGGAAATACATCGAACGTCAGATTGAAGGCTTTTTTGAACAGTTTCGGCAGAAACAGCGCAAATTCCCGGCTTTCGGTAATGATACGGATGGAGTCGGTGCTGAAGCAGTTGCAGTACAGCAGAATACCGAAGCACTCTGCCAGTGCGCAGCAGCTGCGCTGGGGAAAAACGCGGCAGATCTCCGCTTTCGCGCTGCCGGAAAATGAAATGGCCATTTGTACGGCCCCCTTACATCAGATAAAAGTTTGACGTTTACCAGATCCGAATCTCCGGCTCCAGACGGATGCCGGAGTTCTCGTACACTCTGTCGGAAACCTGACGGAGAAGCTCCCGGACATCAGAGGCAGTGGCGCCGCCGAGATTGACGGCAAATCCGGCATGCTTCTCAGAAATGCCGGCGCCTCCGACACGAAATCCTTTCAGTCCCGCCTGATCGATCAGTGCCGCGGCAAAACCGCCCACAGGACGCTTAAAGGCAGAACCGGCAGAAGGAAAGTTCAGCGGCTGGGAAGCAGAACGTTTTTCCTGCAGCAGCTTCATCTTTTCCCGGATCTCTTCCACAGGCTTCGGCTCCAGGCGGAACACCGCGCTGATCACGATGCCCTCTTCCTCTTCCAGGCAGCTGTGCCGATAAGAAAATTCCATACCGGCATTGTCACGGATACTGATATTGCCCGCCATATCCATGATCTCAACGGACTCACAAATCCCGCCGATCTCGCCGCCGTAAGCACCGGCGTTCATATACACACCGCCGCCGACACTGCCAGGGATGCCATGGGCAAACTCCATGCCGGAAAGTCCCAGACCCGCAGCAAACATGGCCGCTCTTGTCATGGTCACGCCGGCCATTACCCGGATCCGGGTATCGTCCAGACGCTCCATCCCATCCATGCAGTCTTTCAGGCAGATCACGAGACCGGACAGGCCGGAATCCGGGGCAAGGATATTGGTTCCTGCTCCCAAAATAACAGGTTTTACGTCCATTAAAGCGGATGTTTTTAACAATGCAGACAATTCCTCCCGGCTCTTCGGGAAAGCCATCACCTCAACAGGCCCGCCAATACGAAAGGAGGTGTGTCTGTTCATGGGCTCATCAAAACGCAGCTGCGCACAGGGCAGCAAACGTTGTAAATTCTTCTGTAATTCGGTCATTTCCGTCATAAACTCCTCCGGGCGTATGATTGGTAACAGTATATCATATCCACGTAATGATTGCAATTATTACAGATATGAAAAATAAATTACAAAATCAAAACACTGGATCGCCAATCCTGCACTGTTTTTTACAGAACGTTCCCATTTTGACATCGAATGGATAAAAAAATCATGCCCGGCTTTGCCGGGCATGAACAATATGAACTTCTTACTTCTCGACGATCTCCAGGATCTCCATGGGGCAGGCCTTGACACAGATGCCGCAGGCGATGCACTTGGAAGCGGGATTCTCGGGCTTCAGAACCATGACCTTCATGGGGCAGATCTCAACACACTTGCCGCAGGAAACGCACAGCTTCTTGTTAATCATGTAGACACCGGTCTTGGGATTCTGAGTGATGGCACCCTGCTCACAGACCTTTGCACACTTGCCGCACTGAATGCAGGTCATGGGCTTGGCACCGCTGCCCTTGGCAACGATCTGGATGCAGCTGAGATCGGGATCAAATTCCTTGTAGAAAGCGGTGGAACATGCATCGACGCACTGCAGGCAAGCCATGCATTCGGAACCCTTCTTAACCATGAGCTTCTTCATATATAGAAATCTCCTTTGTATGTATATTTATTACAAAAACATTATACACCCAATTCTTTCAAATTTCAATATAAAAATACCGAAAATCCGAACTTTCAGTTAGCCATAGCTAACCTCTGCAGGATGGTCATTTTTTCCTGTCTAAATCCAGCAAAACAGGAGATAATATGGCTGATATCAGAATTCAGGAGGTCAATTATGAAAAAATACAGCATCGCTGCGCTTGCTCTGGTCCTTACCGCATTGACTCTGACCGGCTGCCGAAAAACCAACATGAACACAGAGCCTTCAACGGTTCCCACAACAAACGCAACCACCGCTCCCGCCACCATGCCTTCCACTGATGCAACGCTTGCTCCTACTGAAAGCACGCAGACCGCCACGGAGGAATCCAATCCCGGCACCATCCCCGGGGATGCAGACTCCGGCAGCACCGACAGCACAGAAAACAGCGATTCTTCTTCCGCAACTGATGCCGGCCGTGCCCGCCGTATGCCCCGCACCCATTAAAAAACAGGGCCACAGGGCCCTGTTTTTACTTACTGTCGTTTTCCGCATCGTCCCAATCAAAGGCAAACGGATCAATGCTTCTGGTCCGGGTCTGCGGATCAAATTCATACCGGATCACAATATCGTCGGGATAGAATCCTTCGGCAACAGCCAGCTGCCTGCAGCCCAAATTGCGGAAATGACTGAACGCTGTGCCCAAAAGCTGATCACCATAGTACCGTCCATCCATTCCTTCTTGCAGAGTCATGCCCAAGATTCTGCCGCAGTCACCTTCCGCCGCACCAAGAGAAACCAATGCCACCGGTTCGTCATGAAGCATCGCAGCCAGCAGGATCCCCCGGCTGTCCATTTCCGGAATCTGCACCCCCCGGGGTAAAGCCATGGATGATTCATAAGGAACATAATGGAAATTTACATCTTTTCTGTTACCGGTAGAACGCCACCAGTGCTGCAGGGCAAACGTCGAAAGAGTCTCCGGCAGATGCGTATTGTCGTTGACAAACTCATAACCGAACTGTCCTTTATGGTATGTCAGCTTACAGACACCGGTATTGTCACAGTAAGGGAGTTTCGAAAAATCATTTCCAAAGAACAAACGCATCAATACGCCGCGGATCACTGCGCCATGGGCAAATATCGCCACCGTTCCTCCCTCATGGTCACGCGCAGCCTCTTCCATGCCCTCGAGAAAACGCTGGGTATAATCATCAAAGGTCTCCGCACCGGGCGCTGTCCAGTGCATGGGATCATTGTTGAAAGCCCACATGGCATGAGGCTCGTATTTATCGAGATACCCAAAGGGCAGGTCCTCCCACTCCCCCAGGCCCACCTCGCGGAATCTGGGATCCCGGCGGAGTTTCAATCTCTTGGGGATGTAGATGGAACGGGCTGTCAGACTGGTCCGGGTCAGATCGCTGGAATAGCAGGCATCAACGTGGATGTTTTCAAATCGTTTCTGCACACATTTTACCTGCCGGTGTCCTCTGGGAGTCAGCAGGGACTCGTACTGTCCGTGAATCCGGCGAAATACATTTCCCTCCGCCTCGCCATGGCGAATCAAATAAATCTCAGTCATATCATCCTCACAAAACGGTGGTATAGCGCGTCAGATTTTTCTTCATCCGCTCCGCCGCAGCTTCCGCCTGGGCCAGATAATCCGTTCCATCGGATTCTGCCTGCTTCCAGGCTGCCGTAACAGTCGGTCCCATACAGGCCACCGCACCATGGCCGAATTTGTCAAAAGCGGCTGCGCAATTTTTGGCATTACAGCCGGAATAGTCGATGTCGTCGATCATCAGGAACAGCTTGGGATACTTGCTGCGCAGGGTTCGCAAACTCTCAGCGGAACTGCCGCCGGCAACCGCCGCAACCCGGGCATAGCCGAACTTTCCTGTGGTATCGCCGCCAAAACGGTTGATCAGATCCGCAGCAGCAGTATGGACCAGACGGGAACCGGTCATCAGATCCTGCAGCTCGGGAGCAGATTTGTTTGAAGTTCGGATCACACAGAACAGGTCCTTCTTCCCATCCTTGCAGTACGGCAGAAACGGTTTGATACAGTCCGTACCGGGGTAAGCAGAGACAATCAGACCGTCGCAGGGCCAAAGTCTGTCACCTTCACCAAAAACAGCTTCCGCGACAGCAGCTGCCATCATGGGCGACAGGATCTCCGGCGCTTCCAGCGCCACATAGTACCCTGCCCCGGAGGCCGCTCTCAGTACAGAAGAAAGCTCGGTCAAACCTTCCGCCCCCAGGATCGCAAAGGGCGTAAAACTCAGACGGACCGCGGGGACGATCCCCTTCAGCCGATCCAGAAGTTCCCGACAGAAACGGCCGTAAGCTCCTGCCGGACTCCCCTCCTGCGCTATCAGCAAGGACGGCAGATCGGCAGCGGAAAGCGTCAGGTCAATCATAGACGGATTCTTCATTTTACGAATCTTTTCCTGCAGCACATCAATGGACATAGCGGCGCCTCCAATTCCATTTTTTCCTATTATAGCATAGAAAATTTTCGCTGAAAAGATAGAAACGCTTTCCATAAGTGAATTTTTTCTGACTGGGCATACTAAACGCGAAAGGAGGGAGATTTTGATGCAGATGAAAGGATGGGCCATTACAATGGGGCTTGGTGCAGCGGCCGGTGCCGTT
The DNA here is from genome assembly GCA_017620525.1 of Oscillospiraceae bacterium. Lineage (GTDB taxonomy): Bacteria > Bacillota > Clostridia > Oscillospirales > Oscillospiraceae > Faecousia. Next base: position 41,840 of record JAGAUY010000049.1, read on the forward strand.
GCTGTTCTGATGATGCCCAGAACCAACCCCACCAGAAAACTGGCTGCGAAGGCTGCGAACAAGGTGGAAGACGTTGCCTGGAAAATCAGCGACAAATTGAATCAGGAACTGGATATGTAACAAAAAACCCGCCCATCTGAACGATGGGCGGGTTTTAATTTGAGAGATTACTTGCGGCCCTTCAGCAGATTTTCGACCTTGACCATGGGGTTGCAGACGGATTCCACGGACATATCGTGATTGATGGCAGCAACAAAGTAGGCGGTATACTTGGAGCAGTCAACATCGAAGTACCAGTCGCGCTCCAACAGTTCAGGCTTGCGGTAGGTCAGGTTGGTGCCCAGAACCGCAGTCAGAACGCCCTCTTCCACAGCAGCGTCGAACTTCTTTAGGCCACTGGTAAACAGAGGGAAGGTTGCATTGGTCAGGATGTGCTTTGCACCGCGCTTCTTCAGCTCGCGGGCAACTTCCAGCATGGACTCACCGGAAGCAATGATGTCGTCAGCGATAAAGACAGTCTTGCCTTCCACGCTCTCACCCAGATACTCATGGGCAACGATGGGGTTGCGGCCGTTGACAACGCGGGAGTAGTCGCGGCGCTTGTAGAACATACCCAGGTTGCAGCCCAGAACGCTGGAATAGTACATATTCCGGTTCATGGCGCCTTCGTCGGGAGAAACCACCATAAAGTGCTCCTTGTCGAAGTTCAGGTCGGGCATATGGTGCAGCAGAGTCTTCAGCACCTGGTAGGTGGGCATGACATTGTCAAAGCTCAGCAGGGGCACTGCGTTCATCAGGCGGGGATCATGGGCATCAAAGGTGATGATATTGGCAACACCCATAGCCTGCAGTTCCTGCAGAGCAACAGCGCAGTCCAGACTCTCACGGCTGATGCGGCGATGCTGGCGGCCGCCGTACAGGCTGGGCATGATGACGGAAACGCGGTGAGCGCGGCCGGCAACAGCCTGAATGATACGCTTCAGGTTTGCAAAATGATCGTCAGGGCTCATGTGATTCTCATGACCGAACAGATTATAGGTCAGGGAGTAGTTGCCCGGATCCACGAAGATGTAAACATCATGGCCGCGGATGGACTCCTTCACCAGACCCTTTGCGTCGCCACTCTGGAAACGGGGGCAGTCGCAGTCAACGATAAAGCTGTCCTTATCGATACCTGCTTCCTTGGACCAGCCGATCAGATGCTGGTCAACCAGCTTGGCAAGCTCTTCAGCGCCGGGGCAGGCGATCAGAGCCAGGTAAGCCTCCTGTCTGTCAGAACCGAAGAAACTGGCGGGAGAGATGGCTTCTTGCTTAGACATAATACTTTTCTCCTTCGTCACTATTGTACTGAAATTAAATTGAATTTTTGCCTAAGGGTAAATTACACTTCTATTCTAACACATTTCAGCAGAAGTTCCATACCTATTTTTCTTTTTTTTTGTTATTTTCGACTTTTGTCGAGGTTTTTTAATTTTTTACCAAGAAACTGGTAATTTTGACGAAAGAAACCGGGAAGCTAATTGCTTCCCGGTACAGTGTATTACTCCGCTTCCACACAAACCGCATCATTTTCGACGGCAATCCGGATGGAAGAAATTGGAGACTCGAAAGAGTCGATGATCTTTTCGGAAATGGGATCTTCCAGATCCCGCTGGATGGTGCGCCGCAGATTCCGGGCGCCGTAGACCAGGCTGTAAGCCTTCTTGACCAGATACTGCCGCAGATCTTCCTCCCAGGTCAGAGTCAGGCCGCGGTTGGCAAGGCTCTGCTTCAGCTCTGCAAGCATGATGTCCGCAATGCCCAGGAAGTTTTCCTGCGTCAGATGGTTGAAGGTGATGATCTCATCCACACGGTTAATAAACTCAGGGCGCAGGAAGCCCTGCAGGGCCTTCATGGTCCGTTCCTTCACCATATCGCCGGAGGTTCTGCCGAAGCCCATACCGCCGACCTGTCCTTCGCTGCCAGCGTTGGAAGTCATGACGATGATGGTGTTCTCGAAGTTGACTACCCTGCCCTGGGCATCAGAGATCCGGCCATCGTCCAGCACCTGCAGCAGGATGTTCAGAACATCGGGATGAGCCTTCTCGATCTCATCAAACAGAATGACGCTGTAAGGCTTGCGGCGGATCTTTTCCGTCAGCTGGCCTGCTTCGTCATAGCCAACATAGCCGGGAGGCGAACCGATCAGCTTGGAGACCGCGTGTTTTTCCATATATTCAGACATATCCACGCGGATCAGGCTGTCAACACTGTCGAAGAGGTCATCTGCCAGCTGCTTGACCAGTTCTGTCTTACCGACACCGGTGGGGCCGACAAAGACGAACGAAACAGGACGCTTCTTGGGAGAAATACCCACACGGTTGCGGCGGATGGCTCTGGACACGGCATCCACTGCCTCATCCTGGCCCACAATATGTTCCTTCAGCCGGTCCGCCAGGCCCTTAATCTGCTCATACTCCTGGGCTTTGATTTTGGATGCGGGAATCTTGGTCCACAGTTCGATGATCCGTGCCAGATTCTCCATCGTCACAGCAGGCTGAGGTACTTTCTCCAGCTCCTCAATCCTTGCCGCTACCTGCATCAGCTTGGTACGCAGGTGTGCCAGACGCTCATAATTCGTATTCTCGGTGTCCTCATTAAGCATCCGCAGTTCCAGTTCATAATCATCGCGCTCCTTTTTGGCCTCAGCCAGCATGGAGATCTCCTTGCAGCGCAGGTTCACATCAGAACAGGCTTCGTCCAGAAGGTCGATCGCCTTATCAGGCAGGAAACGGTCGGTAATATAGCGCCCAGAGAGAATGACGCACTGACGGGCGATCTCAGGGGAAATCGCAACACCATGGAACTCGGAATAGGCCTTCGCGATGCCCTGCATGATCTGGCTGGCTTCCTCAATGGTGGGCTCAGCCACAGAAACAGGCTGGAAACGGCGCTCCAGCGCGGCATCCTTCTCGATATACTTCCGGTATTCGGCAAACGTCGTGGCGCCGATGACCTGGATCTCACCGCGGGACAGGGCGGGCTTCAGAATATTGGCGGCATTCATGGAACCCTCGGCATCACCAGCTCCCACCAGATTGTGGACTTCGTCGATGACGAGAATGATATTGCCGCATTCCTTGATCTCGCCGATCAGGCTCTTCATACGACTCTCAAACTGGCCCCGGAACTGGGTTCCGGCCACCAGGGCAGTCAGATCCAGCAGGAATACTTCCTTATCCCGCAGCTTATAGGGCACCTCACCGGCAGCAATCCGCTGGGCAAGGCCTTCAGCGATGGCAGTCTTGCCGACGCCTGGCTCACCGATCAGGCAGGGATTATTCTTCTGGCGGCGGTTCAGGATCTGGATGACACGCTCAGTCTCCACATCACGGCCGATGACCTTATCCAGCTTGCCGTTTTTGGCGCGTCCGGTCAGGTCCATGCAATAGCTGTCCAGAAACTTATGCTTTTTGCCTTTCTTCTTGGGATGCTCTGCGTCACCCTTCTCTTCCTTTTCCTTCTTGGAATCCGGGCGGGTGGGCAGATTTCCCGCGGCGCCGCCGAACAGCTGGTTCAGCAGGGGGAAAGTGGCAGTCTGGCTGTCCACTTCGTCATCGTCGTGCTTATCTTCATCGTCCATCTGGCCGAAGAAATTGCCCATTTCATCGCTGAGCAGTTCCAGATCTTCCTCGGAAATACCCATCTGCTTCACGGCCTCATCGATCTGGGGAATCCCCAGGCTCCGGGCGCATTTTAAGCAATAACCCTCATTGAGGGAAGCGCCGTTCTCGATCCTGCTGATGAAGATCACGGCGACATTTTTTCTGCACTTTGTACACAGCTTCGGCTGCATGCAAATCACTCCTTACATAAGGAAATATCCTTTTTGGCACAGTATAACACATACCGCGCCAAAAAGGAAAAACAAAATTTGAACAATCAGGGCAGATGCGGGGTACATTCGAACAATTCGATACCATCATCATACCAAAGGTGGCTCATGTAAAGTCCGCCGGGAGGAACCGTAGGACCTGCTGCGGTACGGTTGCCGGAATCCAGAATGGCTCCGATCTCGTTGGGTTTGATCTTGCCCTCGGCGGCATAGACCACCGTTCCCGCCATGGCGCGGGCCATGTTGTAAAGGAAACCATTGGCGCAGACACGCAGTTCAATGATGTCTCCCCTGCGCTCTACATTATAATAATATACGGTCCGGACCGTGGATTTGACATCCGTACCCACACTGCGAACCGCAGCGAAATCATGGGTGCCCACAAACTGACTGGCCGCTTCCTGCATGATCTTCTCGTCCAGATGCTTGGGATAGAACCAGGCCCGGTTGACATAGAAGGGATCCTTGATCCTGGAATTATAGATCAGATAGGTATATTCCTTTCTGGCGCAGGAACCGATGGCATTGAAATTCTCGTGAACTTCGAAGGCCTTCGTCACGACCACATCCTCAGGCAGATGGGTGTTCAGCGCGTAAGGAAGCCGGTCCACCGGGATAGTGGAACTCGTGCGGAAATTGGCCACATAGCACCTGGCATGGACACCGGCATCGGTCCGGCCGCAGCCGGTTACATGGACCGGGTGCTTGACGATCATCTCGATGGCTTTTTCCATGGTCTCCTGGACTGTAGCCAGGTTTTTCTGCATCTGCCAGCCATGGTAGCCGGTGCCGAGATAGCTCAGAAAAATCGCAATATTACGCATGGCTGTACCCTCACAGGCCGAAAGACCGAAGGACACAGACCGCAGCAATCAGCACAATACCGACACCGAAGGTCTGATAATCCCACAGCCGGTAACGCAGGAGCTTCATCTTGGTGCGTCCGTCGCCGCCCTGATAACAGCGGCATTCCATTGCCGTCGCCAGTTCGTCGGCACGGCGGAAGGCGCTGATAAACAGAGGCACCAGAATAGGAATCAGAGCCTTTGCCTTGTCCATCAGGCTGCCGGATTCAAAATCCGCACCTCTTGCTTTCTGGGCAGACATGATCTTATCCGTCTCCTCGATCAGAGTCGGGATGAAGCGCAGCGCAATGCACATCATCATGCTCAGCTCATGGACAGGCAGATGAAGCTTTTTCAGGGGACCCATCAGGCTCTCCAGTCCGTCAGTCAGACTGATGGGAGACGTCGTATAGGTCAGCAGGAAGGTTCCAGAGATCAGCATCAGGATCCGGATGACCATAAAGAACGCGCGGCTGAGTGCCTCGAGCGTAATGGTAATGACCCAGAACTGCACCAGGACCGTCTCGCCCTGTGTAAAGAACAGATTCAGGATGCCGGTGAACACCAGTATGAACACCAGCGGCTTCATACCCCGGACAATGGACTTGGGCGGGATGGCGGAAATCTTAATGGCTGCCAGCAGAAAGATCAGCATGACGCCATAGGAGACCCAGCTCACCGCCAGAAACAACGCTACGATGTAGACCACCAGCATGATCAACTTGGTTCGGGGGTCCAGATGGTGGATCACGGAATTTCCCGGGAAATACTGTCCCAGGGTGATGTCTTTCAGCATTCTGCGTCACCTCCCCGGAGGTTCTTCAGTGCCTGAACGGCCTGATCAATGGTGTAAACCGGTTCCACCGGTAGTCCCATCTTCTTCAGATTCAGAAACACCCGGGTCACTTCCGGGATGTTCAGGCCCATTTCCAGCAGTTCCTCCGCACGGGTAAAAACCTCGGCGGGCGTACCATCCATCGCGAGGTTCGAACCGTTCATCACCAGCAGACGGTCCGTCAGTCGGGCCACATCGTCCATGGAATGGGACACCATCATGATGGTGGCATTGTGACTGCGGCGATAATTTTCGATATGTCCCAGAATCTCCGCCCTGCCGGCGGGGTCGAGTCCTGCGGTGGGTTCGTCCAGAATCAGAACTTCCGGCTCCATGGCCATGACACCTGCGATCGCCACACGGCGCTTCTGACCGCCGGACAGATCAAAGGGAGACACCTGCAGCTGCTCCTGCGTCAGGCCAACCGCAAAGGCAGCCTCCCGGACGCGCCGGTCGATCTCGTCATCCTTCAGGCCCATGTTTTTGGGGCCGAAGGCAATATCCCGGTAGACTGTCTCCTCAAAAAGCTGATACTCCGGATACTGGAACACCAGGCCAACCCGGAACCGGGCCTGCCGGGTTAGTTTCTTGTCCGACCAGATATCCTTTCCGTCCAGGAGGATTTTACCGGAGGTGGGTTTCAGCAGGCCGTTGAGCTGCTGCATCAGCGTGGACTTTCCGGAGCCGGTATGTCCGATGATTCCAAGAAACTCTCCGCGCTCAACACTGAAGGAAACATCCTTCAAAGCCTGATGCTCAAAGGGTGTTCCCTGGCTATAAATATAATTCAGGTTTTGAACCTGCAGAATAGGTTCCAAATCTCATTCCTCCCGTGCGTCAGCGCTTCACCGCATCGAAAAGCGTCTGCGCACATTCTTCTTCACTCAGCCGGTCCAGCGGCAGGCTGAAGCCATGCTTATTCAGTTCCCAGCATAGCTCAACCGTTTCGGGAGCGGCAAGTCCCAGATCATGCAGCAGCTCCACCCGGGAAAATACATCCTTCGGTGCGCCGTCAGCAGCGACTTTGCCCTTGTGGAGCACCACAACGCGCTGCGCTTTCGCAGCTTCGTCCATATGGTGGGTGATCAGCACCACCGTGATCCCCTTCTCCCGGTTGAGTTTGATGATGGTGTCCAGGACTTCCCGGCGGCCTCTGGGATCCAGCATGGCCGTAGGTTCATCCAGAACAATGCACCGGGGCTCCATGGCGATGATGCCGGCAATGGCAACGCGCTGCTTCTGTCCGCCGGACAGAAGATGGGGCGCATGCTGGGCATAATGGCTCATGCCCACCTGCCTCAGGGCACCGTCCACCCGGCGGCGGATTTCTGCACTGGAGATGCCCAGGTTTTCGGGACCGAAAGCTACGTCCTCCTCCACCACATTGGCAACAATCTGGTTGTCGGGGTTCTGAAATACCATGCCCACATTGCGCCGCACAGACATCAGTCGGTCCTCGTCGGCAGTATCGATGCCGCATACATACACCTTGCCGCCGCAGGGCAGCAGGATGGAGTTAAAATGCTTGGCCAGGGTGGATTTTCCGCAGCCGTTGCTGCCGAGGATCGCCACAAAGCTGCCCTCTTCCACCTTCAGATTCATATCTTCGAATACGGCGACACCGGGTGTGTTGTCCACACCCGGGTAGCTGTATGCAAGATGTTCAACATGGATAATCTCGCTCAAAACTTGCCCTCCATCAGTCGGGAGTCCAGCGGCCCGTAGAACCGCAGGGCAGCATCAGTCCGGAGGATTTCACCGGCAGGCCCAGTTCGCCGACGGCGGTATGTCCATTCTTGACCGCTCCGAATACCACATCGGAGGCATAACCTACGGCGGAAGGCGCAAGACCGGTGGTATAGGAATTGATGATCACAAACAGAGGATCATCGGACAGGATTTTGGCAACCTCCAGCAGGAAAGGATAGAAGCTGGTCTCCATTTTCCAGATCTCACCGCTGGGTCCCCGGCCGTAGCTGGGGGGATCCATGATGATGCCGTCATAGCGGCGGCCGCGGCGAATCTCACGCTGAATAAACTTGGCGCAGTCATCCACGATCCAGTGGATGGGTTTGTCCGCGAGGCCGGAAGCCTGGGCATTTTCCTTTGCCCAGGATACCATGTTCTTGGCAGCGTCCACATGCCAGACCTCCGCGCCGCCCGCAGCGGCAGCCAGCGTGGCACCGCCGGAATAGGCGAACAGATTCAGGACGCGGACGGGACGGCCCGCATTGGCGCATTTCTCCCGGATAAAGTCCCAGTTGGCAGCCTGCTCAGGAAACACACCCGTATGCTTAAAGTTCATGGGTTTGACATTGAACGTCAGATAATCCTTGTAACGGATCTGCCAGCGTTCGGGCAGCTTATGGTCCGTCCAGTGTCCGCCGCCGGTATTGGAGCGGACATAACGGGCATCATAGCGCTTCCATTCCGGCGCGGTATGGGGCGTATTCCAGATCACCTGGGGGTCGGGGCGGACCAGCAGGTACTTGCCCCACCGCTCCAGCCGCTCACCATTGGATGTGTCCAGAACCTCGTAATCTTTCCATTCATCAGAAATCCAAATCATTGGCTTTCTCCTTTATCTATTATATATCAGTTCTCAGGGTGCGGGAACAGGTTCCGTCGCCTGGGCAGCAGCTTCCTGCTCTGCCTTTTCCTGCTCGGCCTTCTGATGGGCCTCCCAGGCTTCCTTGGTGTGCTCCGTACACATCAGATAGGGGGCTTCGATGCCCTTGTTGGCATTGCCGCTGAAGCCGTGCCAGTCGCCATCAAGATAGTAAACATAGGAGCCGTCCAGGTAAGCGCTGTTCAGGCCGTAATTGCCGGCTGCCTTGATCTCGTCGATCTCACTCTTGGTCATCTTAACGAGGCTTCGTTCCACAATTTCCACACCGGGGAACTGGGAACAGTACTCCGTAGCAACACCGTTGCCGCTGCTGCAGTAATCCACCAGAACATGCTTATCACAGGTGCCGGAGGGGCCGTCGCCCTTGTAGGCATAGGCAGAAGCAGTGCGCTTCAGGCTGAACTCATACACACGGGTATCCTTGCTGCAGGCATCGGATGCCAGATCGCCGCTGTCCAGACAGACGGAATAGGACCGGAAGCTGGAACTGTCGTAGATCGCAGCTCTGGACAGACCGGAGTGAATGGGCTCCATGACCATCTTCCACAGACGGGCAGCGGGATTGCTCTTGGTACCGGTGAGCTTGATGACCTCGGGATTATCATAGCCACACCAGACGGCTGCGGTATAATAGCCGGTATAGCCGCAGAACCAGCGGTCCTTGTTGCTGGAAGTGGTACCGGTCTTGCCGGCAACATTCTGGCCGGAAATCTGGGCAGCGGTGCCGGTGCCGCTCTCAACTGCATTGTAAAGGCAGTAGTTCATATAATTGACAGTCTTCTCGCTGAGGATCTGGCGGCTGTCCTGGGTGTTGTCCAGGACCAGGTTGCCGTTGCTGTCATAAACCTTGGTATAGGTTCTCGCTTCCCGGTAGACGCCGTTGTTGGCGAAGGTGGCATAAGCCGCGCTCATCTCCCGGATGGATGCACCGACTGTCAGCGCGCCCATGCCCAGAGGCGAATAGCCCAAATCGCTCTTGACCTCTCCGGCAGCGTTTTCAAAATGGTCGGTCAGATTGGACTGGCCGAACTTGTCCTTGGCAAAGGTATAGGCATAGTCAAAACCGATCTTGTCCAGGGTGTGGATGGAAACGGCATTGACGGAGGAAACGATACCGCTGAGGATCGTTCTGGAATAGGAATAGCTTCTGTTGTCATTCTTGGGGAAACTTGTGCCGCCTGCATAGGAAATGGGCAGATCCGTGACGACTGTCGCGGGACTGATGGCACCCACTTCGAAGGCGGGAGCATAGACGGACAGCGGCTTCTGGGTGGAGCCGGTCTGCAGCTTGGCATCGGTTGCGCGGTTGAAGGCATCGTGTGTGGCTTTCTCGCCGACACCGCCGGACAGGGCAACGATATCGCCGGTCTCATTGTTGATCACAACGATGCCGGACTGCAGCTGCTGCTTGCTCTTGGCGGTGGGAATCTTGCTCAGATCGGTATAGACAGAATCCACAACCTCCTGCACATCCATATCCAAAGTGGAATAGATATGGTAGCCGCCGCGCTGGATGATAGCCATCCAGTTGTTCTGACCGTCGTCATCCAGGCTGTCGTAATCCACACCGCTGAGGGCAGCCAGATCTCTGGCCACATCCTCCAGCACCGTGTCGACAAACCAGGAATAGACTTCCTGGGAGTTATCCTGGCTGATGGAAACTTCATTGCCGCAGCTGGGGCAGTAATAATTTTCGCCCTCATTGGAATACGTGCTGACAATTCCGCTATAACCGCAGCTCTTGCATGTGGCCAGGCGGTCGGCCAGGTCGATGCCGCTCTTGAACACCAGTTCCTGGGCCAGAGCAGCTTCATACTCCTCATCATCCAGCATTCCCTGGTCATGCATGGACCAGAGGGTATTTTCCTTACGGACGTTGTTTCTCTCCGCGCCGGTCATTTCCCGCCGTCCTTCATCATCGCCGGGATCCCACTCGAAGGTGGAAGCGTAGGGGTTGAAGATGGAAGGGTTATTGGTAATGCTGATCAGGCTGGCGCACTCGGCGGTGGTCAGATTCTGCAGTTCCTTGCCGAAATACTCAGCAGCGGCGCTCTTGACACCGTAGCAGCCTCTGCCGAGGTAAATGGTATTCAGATACCATTCCATAACGGTATCTTTGTCATACACCTTCTCAAACTGCTGGGCCCGGAAGATCTCCATGACCTTACGCTGGACCGTCACACTGTCTTCACCGGTCTGATTTTTGATAAACTGCTGGGTGATGGTGGAACCGCCGAACTTGGAGCCGCCGCCGAAGAACAGGTTGGCGCAGGCCTTGACAGTGGTGATCCAGTCAACACCCTGGTGCTCATAAAATCGCTTGTCTTCAATGGCAATGGCAGCGTTGACCAGGTCCTCGGGGATTTCCTCCAGAGTCGCCCACTGGCGGTCTGTAGAAGTGTGGATCTGCTGCAAACGCTGAATTTCGCCGTCAGAATCCACATAGTATACAAAGGAAGTCTGGTCCAGGTCGAAATTCTCCAGATTAAACGTTGCGTCCGGGAGGATATCTTCCTGCAGATAATTACCCAGGGTGCCCACGAACACGATCATACAGACAACACAGATCATTGCCACCGTGGCGACAGCGCCCAGCGCGATCTTCACCGCACCGAAGCAAGCAGACCACATCACATACAGGAGTTTGAGAATCCAATGGGGATTCCATTCCTGCCGCGGCTTGTTCTTTTTGCGTCTACGATTGATTTCCATTTCAAAAAACCTCCATTACATCAGCCGAAAGGCCTGTATGGTTCAAATCATATAACTGTTTTTCATCCAAAAGTGCATACGGGCATAGCACTACGCATATGATTATAGCATACCCGCCATGAAAACGAAAGACCTATTTTATTAATAAAGATTAAATTCGAGGAAATACTACTGCCAGGGAGGCGGTCAAAATCAGAAAAAGAGTTCAGATATATCTTACCCTGTTTTTTGGATTTCTTCTGGGTATTCGCGGCGGATTTATTGCATTGTGGCAGGACGGTTCCTCAGAACCTATTCAGGTATTCCCCTACCGTGCCGGACTGCTGCCGCTGGAAGATCAGAAGGCTCTTACCCGCGGAATCCGGGTCGATTCGAAAGAGGATCTTGCACAACTGCTGGAGGATTACCTGTCGTAAAATATGCCGAACTTAGGCAATATTCCCTCTTGATTTTATGGCGAAAAGACGGTAGAATGTAGTCATGAAAAGCAAGGTCATTCGGGAGGGCAACATCATGGAAGATCTTTATGGTTCCGACTTCATGACCATCGTCGATGAGGATGGTACTGAGTTTGAGCTGGAAGTTCTGAGTACGCTGGAGTATAACGGATGCACTTATCTGGCTGTAATCCCCGCCGGCGAAGAAGACGAGGGAAATCTGGAAGTCAGCATTCTCAAGTCTGTGGAAGAGGACGGAGAACCGATCCTGTGCGCCATTGAGGATGAAGAGGAGCTCCAGGCGGTCTATGATCTGATCATGGATGAGCTGTATGCCGAGGACGAGGACGAAGAATAATTAACAGGTATTTTCATTGCCTGCTTGGTGCGTGGTGTGTCTATTTGGACCCACATTTTATCATAGGGACGTTAGACTTCCCTGCCGGGTTAGCAGACCTCCCGCCTACGCTCAGACGATAGGCGGATGTTGGGAGCAGTTAAGGCATGGAGCGGCATCCCACCTGTACGTTTCGTGCAGGTCACAATCGATGCATCACGGCCAAAGCGGGGTTGGCATGGGGAGCTTCGGCTCCCCATGTTTTTTCATCTGAGATATCAGCGCAGAAGCGGACTTTTCCCGCCTCTGCGCTGTTTTTTCTTCCTCCGGTCGTCTGTTTGAGTCTCTCACCGTCAAAATGCCCATGAAATTGTTGTAAATTTTTCGATAATTTACAATTTACAGCCATATTGCCACTTGAAACCGGAACGCAAATGGGTTATAATACCGTGGTCTATCGCAATTTTTGAGTTGCGTGATGTTAACCTATTAGGACAAATGAGAGGAATTGATAACCATGAGTGCATCCAGCAAGAAAAAGCTTCGCAAAGCTCAGGAAGCTGAAAAGCTGACCGAAAAGCAGCTGAAAGAGCAGAAGGAAGCAAAACAACTGAAAATTTACTCCACCTTGTTTGTAGTCGTTCTGGCTCTGGTGGTCGTGGCAGCGGTTTGGATCGGTGTCAGCAAGACCGTCGAGAACAGCGGCGTCCGCGAACGCAGCACCACCGCTGTGACCATCGGCGAGCATGAGCTGAGCAACGCAGAACTGAACTACTTCTACATCGACGCCATTAACAAGTTCTATTCCGACTACGGCAGCTATGCCACCATGTTTGGTCTGGATACCACCCTGCCTCTGAATGAGCAGGTTGTCAATGAAGAGACCGGCTTGACCTGGGCTGACGACTTCCTGAACTCTGCCAAGGAGAACGCCAAGGCTGTCTATGCCCTGGCTGATGAGGCCAAGGCTCAGGGCTACACCCTGACCGAGGACGAACTGGCCGCCATCGACAGCGACCTGGCCAGCCTGGAGCTGTACGCAAATCTGTACGGTTACACCGATGCACAGACCTATCTGAAAGCAATGTACGGCAAAGGCGCTACCATGGAAAACTACCGCGCATACGCAGAACTGACCACCCTGGCAGGTTCTTACCAGGCTTACTACGCAAACTCCCTGGTCTATGACGATGCTGATCTGCGTGAGGCCGAGAAAGATAACTACGCTGAGTACTCCTCCTTCAGCTACAACAGCTACTACCTGAGCGCTTCCAGATTCCTGGAAGGCGGCACCACCGGTGACGATGGCAACACCACTTACTCCGATGCCGAGACCGCCGCATCCGTTTCCGCTGCTGAGGAAGCTGCCAACATTCTGGCCGGCGGCGAGTACGAATCCGTCGCTGACTTTGACGCTGCAATCGCCGCTCTGGAGATCAATGCAGAAACTGAAAATGCAGCAAGCACCGCTTACGAGGACCATGCTTACGCAAAAATCAACTCCGTCATTCAGGAATGGGTCACCGACGAGAACCGTCAGATCGGCGATGTTGCAAGCATCCCCTCCGTCACTCACAGCCACGAGGAGGGCGAGGAGCATTCCGACGATGAGGACGCTTCCGAGCACGAGACCATCAACGGCTACTACGTCGTTTACTTCAACGGCAGCAACGACAACACCTTCGCACTGGCAAATGTCCGTCACATCCTGGTGGCCTTTGAACACGACCATAACGAGTCCGAAGAGCACGACCACAGCGAACAGACTTACACCGATGCCGAGAAAGCTGCTGCCAAGAATGCCGCTGATGAGCTGCTGGCCCAGTGGAAGGCAGGCGACGCTACTGAAGAGAGCTTCGCTGCTCTGGCTAACGAGAACTCCGACGACGGCGACGGCACCACCGGCGGCCTGTATGAGGATGTTTACCCCGGCCAGATGGTTCCCAGCTTCAACGATTGGTGCTTCGATGAGAGCCGCAAGACCGGCGACACCGAGGTCATCGAGAGCGAGTACGGCTACCATGTCATGTACTATGTCAGCGACAGTGACACCAACTACCGTGACTACCAGATCAGAAATGCTCTGGTCACCGAAGCCACCAACAGCTGGTTCAATGCCCTGCTCGAGAACATGACCATCACCGACGGCAATACCGCGTATATCTCCAAAGACCTGGTTCTGACCGCTGCCTGATTCAAGCAAATCAAAGGAGAGCTGCCATGCAGCTCTCCTTTATTTATTTATGGTATAAAACACCCTCCTGTGGAGAAAACTTCCACAGGAGGCGATTTTTTGAAACACGGAAAATATGCAGGACCGGTTATTGCAGGCTTGTGCGCCGGAGCAGTCAACGGCCTTTTCGGTGCGGGAGGCGGCATGGTTCTGATCCCCCTGCTGAGCCTGCTGTCATCACTGCAGGAAGAGGAGATCTTTTCTTCCTCCATTGCCATTATACTACCCATCTGCCTCGTCTCCCTGACCATCACCGGAATCAATCAGGGAATACCCTGGGGTGCTTCTGTGCCCTGGCTCGCCGGCAGCGCGGTGGGAGGCATTCTTGCAGGACTGTTTGGACGAAAAATACCCACAGGCTGGCTTCACAAGGGGCTGGGAATTCTGATCATCTGGGGAGGAATCCGGTATCTATGTTAGAAACTCTTCCTGTAAAACTCATCGTAGGAACGGTACTGGGATTCCTTTCGGGTCTTGGAATCGGCGGTGGAAGTCTGCTGATCATATGGCTGACGGCAGTGATGGGTATGGATCCTTCCTCAGCGCGATCGATCAATCTGCTGTTTTTCATTCCCGGAGCCGTTATCGCCATCTGCTTTCGCAGAAGACAGGGCGACATACACTGGGACAAGGTCCTTCCCCCTGCCATTGCAGGATGCATTGCGGCGGGCATCTTCTCCGGTGTGGCAATGAAACTGGATACGGATATCATCAAAAAAGTTTTCGGAGTAATTCTGATCGGTGCAGGCGTCAGAGAAGTTCTGTGGAAACGAAAAACGTAAATGGGCGCACATCATGTGCACCCAAGTCGTTTAATTCCTCTTCTTGTAGTTCAGATAACCTTCCAGAATCAGCGACGCCGCAACAGCGTCGACGGTGTTCTTGCGTTTCTTGCCGTGGTAGTTGTGCTCGGACAGAATGTTATGTGCCTCCACAGTGGTGCGGCGTTCGTCCCACATGACGATGGGCAGGCCGGTTGCCTCCTTCAGCTTGTCAGCAAACTCCCGGCAAACCTCCGCTCTGGGACCCTCAGTGCCGTCCATATTCCGGGGCAGGCCCACCACGATCTCCCCTACCATATTATCCTTACACAGCTTGACGATATCCGCAATGGCCTTCTGCACATTCCGGCTGGGCACCACACAGGTGGAGCCGACAATGCTGCACAGCAAATCGGAGATGGCAATACCAGTTCTGGCATCGCCGTAATCAACGCCCATGATCTTGTTCATAGCTTCCTTTTCCGCCTTTCTTTTGTTTTGTTTATTGTACAACATAGAATGCGAAAAAGGAAGACAGGGCAACCTAAAAAATAGTTTTGTTATTGTAAAATTTTTTAGAAAAAGATATTGACATCCGACACCCCCCGTGATAGAATGATTTTACCTGTGAAAAAAGGGTTTATTTTTATGCCCATTTTTCAGCCCCGGAGTGGCTATGTAGTTTTCCGCTTACTAAATTTTTTCATAGACGGGGTGATACAGGGAGGCAATTTTTAAGGAGGTGCCGTTATGCGCGTTAAAGTCACTATGAGATGCTCTGAGTGCAAGCAGAGAAACTACAACACCATGAAGAACAAGAAGAACGACCCCGACCGTCTCGAGATGAAGAAGTACTGCAGATTCTGCAGAAAGCACACCACTCACAACGAGACCAAGTAAGGAGGCCCCCCA
>JAGAUY010000050.1 GCA_017620525.1 Oscillospiraceae bacterium
CCATCTCATAAGCATGATCGTGAGACAATCTTTCCAGCTGCTGTTCGATCTCTTCGTCTGCAATACGCCACAGGGTCATTTCAGCAGGGATTTCCCAGCTTTTGTAATCATACATCTTTACAACTATCGATTTCATACAGGACAGTTCCCCCTTTTACGCACTGGATTTACAGGCGAAAGCACGGTAATACTCGTTGGAAGCCAGCATTTTCTCGGGGCTTCCCTCCGCCTCCACCTTGCCATCCTTCATAACAACGATATGGGTGGCATCACGGGTAGCTGAGTAATTATGGGCGATCATCACGGTGGTACGGCCCTTCATAAGATTTGTCAATGCCTGGCTTACCATCTTTTCGCTCTTGGCATCCAAATTGGAGGTTGCCTCATCCAACAGCAGATAATCGGGATTACGCATCATGGCCCGGGCAATAGCAATGCACTGGCGCTGTCCGCCGGAGAAGTTGGAGCCACCCATTCCCACCGGCGCATCGAACCCGCCGGGAGTAGCCATAACAAAATCGTAGATATTTGCCAGCTTCGCCACCCGAATCAGTTCATCCTCTTCCACCTTTCTACGTACACCGTAGAGAATATTCTCCCGAACAGTTCCGGACAGCAAGGGCTTATCCTGAGAGACAATAGCGAAGGATCCGCGCCAGGAAGACAGATCATATTTTTTGATATCTTCCTCACCAAAACGCAGCATGCCGCTGTCCGGGTCATACATCCGCTCCAGCAGCTTGAACAGTGTGGACTTGCCTGCACCGTTAGGACCCACGATGGCAGTGATCTGCCCCTTGGGAATCCGGAAGTTTACACCGTTCAAAGTAGGCGTGTCGCTGTAAGAAAAGCTGACATTCTCCGCCACTAAATCCGCATCAGCCACATCAAATTCGATGCCTTCCTGTTTTTCATCCGGTGTCTCCAGCAGCTCTGCCACCTTATCCAGTCTTCCGTTTGCCTCTTTTAAAGAAGTGTAGAGTTGGAGGAAGGTCAGCATATGGGCGCTTAACAAACCGGAAAGGGTGTAGAAACCCACCAGCTTGCCAACGGTGATCACACCTTCCTGCACCAGTCTTCCGCCCATAACAAAGCTGACAACAATACCTACGCCGCTAAATATGGGGATCAGCGCAGCTGTCAGACTGTTAACTGTGGTGGAAAGCAGACTGACCTGAAACTGGCGGTCAAACCGCTTTTTACCTGCCTGCTGTTCCGCATGCTCCATGCGCGCAGCTTTGATCAGCCGCAGATTACGGGTTCTCTCAACCAGATAACCCAGAGCCTCTGCAAAAGCTACCTGTGCCTTTTTGTTCGCTGTGAAACTTAGCTTTCCCACCAGGGCAGAGATTGTCAGCAGAATCGGCATAGCGATCAGCATATAGAATGTCAGCTGCGGGCTGTAGCGGTACATCTGTCTGACCGCAACCGCACTGGCATAGACCGTGCTGACAAATTTGATCGCAATGTTAAAATAGGTAGCGCTATGGTCACTGTCCGTAGTGACCCGGCTCACCAGGGTATCGCCGCTCTCCTGATCATAGTAGCGGGTGGGTAGATGCATCAGCTTGTTCCAAAGCTTATTGCGAACACCGTGGCTTAACTTTTGATCAGTCCAGCCATTGATATAATTGATAGAGATCGACAGTGCTGAATTGACCAGCAGCACAACAATAAAACGAACCAACTGGTTGGCGTTGATGGCTTTTTGACTGGTATCGATGATATCCGCCGTCAGAGTGGTTTGCTCCAAAAAGACATGGGATTCAACAATGTTCAATATCAGCAGTACAGCAAGCATCACCCAGGGAATGCGGACCCCTCTGAAAATGTTTTGATAGCGCTTTATCCGTTTCATACCTGCTGCACCTCCTTTTGCTGGGCTTCTACCATTTCCCGGAACAGCGAGCAGTCCGCAAGCACCTGGTCATAGGTGCCCTGACCGACAACCTCACCGTCATGCAGGACTACGATCTGGTCCATATCGGAAACCAGTGTCATGTCATGGGTAACCATCAGCATTGTTTTGCCCCGGAACAGGCGGAATATGGTCTGTTTCACCGTCTGGGCCGTCTTGGCATCCAGTGCGGAGGTAGGTTCATCCAGAAGAAGCACATCCGCATTGCGTAGGAATTCCCGGGCAAGCACAAGTCTCTGCCGCTGACCGCCGGATAAAGAAGCGCCGTCGGCTGTGATCTTTGCGTCCAATCCTCCGGATAATTTCTGAATAAAGTCCCAGGCACCTGCATTTTGGGCTGCGGTGATGATCTCTTCGTCTGTCAGATCACGCCGGATACCGTAGGTCATTGCCTCCCGAACAGAGCCGCTGAACACCCCGGCATCCTGCTGTACATAAGAATACCGGCTGCGAAGCTGCCCAAGAGACAGTTCCTTTACATCCCGGTCACCGATCATAACGTTTCCCTCGCCGGCTTCATAAAACCGTTCAAGCAGGTTCAGCATGGTAGTCTTACCGCTGCCGGTCAGTCCCACAATGGCTACAGCAGAACCTTCCGGAACTGTAAAGG
>JAGAUY010000051.1 GCA_017620525.1 Oscillospiraceae bacterium
CTCTGCTTTTTTTGCGGAGATGTGCTCTGCGATTTCTTCCGGGGACATCATATTCTCGTCTACGAAAGCCTTATATTCTGCGTGCATATTCTCGATCCATGCTTCGTCAACCAGTTCAGTTTCCTGAGACATCCGAAACTCGCGGTATTCCTCATCCTCCCAGAAGTAGTCCACACTGAAACCAGTGAAGGTATCGTAGGAGCCACTGAAGGCAAGGGATATATAAACGGCAATCAGCGCAATGGCCACGATGATCAGGAGCTTACGCTGGCGCAGCAGTTTTTCAAATTCATATTTCATTTCAGGTCTCCTCAAGTATCTATATCAGTTTCGGCGGTTCTCAAAAATCGGTGCAGCAGGAGGCTAATAATGACCGCAATCAGTATCAGTTCCACTCCGGCAATGGCCCACAGCGGGATGTAAGTGCTGCCAATTGAAAGAAACCGTAAACCACTCCACAGCCACTGATTGCTCATCAGACATGGCAGCCACAAAGCCAGCCAGGTATTATCAGTCAGAAATGCCAGCAGAAGCGGGAGAACCAGAATACCGCCCATGAGTGAAAAAGAACGCTGGGTGGTTTTGCCGATCCGTGCCAACAGGAAAATAACCATAGCGGTCAGCTGGCTGGCAAGCAGACCAAGGAGCAGTGTTACCGCAAGGTATTCGCCTGTGTTCCAGTTGTAGGGACAGGCGTTATAGCTGAAATCCTGAATAACGCTATGGAGATTGCCCCATCCATAGTAAATGGTGAGCGTCACGGCATAGACCAGATTGGACACCATCCATACAGCAAATGCACTGACCTGGCAGACCAGTAGCTTCGTTTGAAACAGTTTCCGCCGTCCTTGCTTTGTGACGCTCTGCGTGGGAACCATTCCAATTTCTTTTTCCCCGGAGAACTGATCAACGCACAGAAGGATCATAAAAATCAGAAAGCCCCAGGTAACCATATACTGATTTGCCATGGATTCACCAGCAGGTGAAACACCAAACACCAGCTCGCCGTTTTCGGAGGCCGCCCGCAGCTCGGCATAGGCTTCCACGGCGGTTTCACCATAGGTATCATCCAGCGCATCCACGTAGCTGTCCAGCATTTCTGTGAAGAAGGTGTAGTCGTATGCGGTCAGAATCGCCCGCTGTTCCAAAGTAGTATCCCAGATATCCTCTGCAGACTCCGGGGGTATTTCCCAAAGCTGCTCATACTGGGCATAGATGGAATCTCTCCAGGCATCATCCATCTGTCCACCAAAGGTATTGTAGGCATCTGATAGCTCTTTGGTTCCGGAGTCGTAGTTCATGGAAACATAGATGACCTGAGCCAGACAAGCCAACAGGAATGCCACGATAATCAACGGCCTTGACCATGTTTTTTGTAATTCTGCTTTCAGCATACATCCTCCCGGCCACAGTAGGCAAGGTACGCATCCTCCAGATCCGGTTCCACAGGAACGGCTCCGTCCGGGAAGCCGTTGGGGCAGACCAGCCGCAGCATGATTTTCTCCCCCACAGGCTGCATATTGGCCACCAGATGGGTCTGACGGTATTGTTCCGCTTCCTCCGCGGATACGGTCAAGGTACAGACCTTGCCTGTCAGGGTGTTCCGGATGTGTCCAATGGTATCGTGGGCCACCACCTTACCGGAACGCAGCATGACCACCTGAGTAGCGATATGCTCCACGTCAGTAACAATATGGGTGGACAGAATTACCAACCGATCCCGAGCCAATCCTGCGATCATGGTGCGGAAACGGATCCGTTCCTGGGGGTCGAGGCCAGCAGTGGGTTCGTCCAGAATGAGAATCTTTGGATCGTTCAGCAGAGCTTGGGCAATGCCTACACGCTGCAGCATACCGCCGGAGAAGGCGCCCAGTCGCTTCTTCCGCTCACTGTAAAGTCCCACCTGCTCCAGAAGATCTTTTGTCTTGGCGGCGGCTTCTTCGGTGGACAGGCCCTTGAGTGCAGCGATGTACATGAGGTATTTTTCGGCAGTGAACCAGGGGTAGTACCCCACCTTCTGGGGTAGGTAGCCAAGGATATCCCGGTAATCTTCGCCCATGAATCGGATATTTTCGCCATCCAGTAGGACGGCACCAGAATCCGGCTGTATCAAGTCGCACAGCAGGCGGATCATGGTGGTTTTGCCGGCACCGTTAGGACCCAACAGACCGATGATACCCGGTGTCAGTTCCAGATCCACATGGTTAACGGCAGTTTTATGGCCGAATTTCTTAGTCAAATCAGTAATGGTAAGCTTCATAGTCGATTCTCCTGTTCGTCAGGTTTTTGGTTTGTAAAACGAGGGCGGTCAGGGTGATTAGCTGAATGGCGCAGATCAAGAGGATACCCGCTTCTACGATCCATTCAAGCATCAGACTGGTGATCAGTGTGGCAACCAGGTACATGGTCAGCTGGGCGAAGTCGGAATTGCCTATGTGATTTGCCCACAGCAAAGCCATCAGGGCACCGATGAGCGTGGGCAGAGTCGCCGCAAGCATAAAAGTGATACCCATATGGCTGAATCCCGCACTGGGTATCACAGCAGCCAGCAATGCAGCCAGTGTCAGACTGCTCAAGCACAGAATGCGGGCCAGCATGATTTGACCGTAGCTGTATTTGCAGCATTTCTCAATCTCGATCATACTGCCTGCACGGGAGAGCATGAGATGCCACCCAAACAGCAGTGCCACAATGGCACTGGAAATACCCGTAGCCATCAGTGCATCCATAGGAGACAGACTTACTGCAAGAAAGATTTGAAAAGCCACTGCGGTAAGAGCCCAAATATATACGCTCGCAGGCATGGACCTGAGCTGAAGCCTGACCAGCGGCAACAGACGGTTCGGTTTTTGGATATCGGGCAGAGAATTGATGCACCGATCCACCGCATCGGGGGAAGGAGTTTGTTTTGTTTCTTTCAGGAAAGCGATGACTTCTTTTTCGTTCATGTCTTTTCCTCCATCATTTTCTTACAGGCTGCGAGACCCCTTTGAACACGGGATTTGGCGGTAGGGATCGGAATGTCCAGGATCTGAGAAATTTCCCTGTAGGTCAGCTCCTGCAGGTAATACAGGATGATGCACTCCCGTTGTTCTGGCGGCAGAGCGGAGAGTACTGCGTACACATCCAGCTTCGCATCCACGGAAGCAAGTTTATCCGGTGCGGCCTTGGTTTCCGGGATTTCCTCGCTTGGCTTAGCCGTCCGATAATAGTCCACCACCCTATTGTGGGCGATTCGGTACAGATACGCTGAAAAGGATGCCGTGGGAACGTAGGAATGAATATTTTTTGTCAGCTTCACGAACACATCTTGAGTCAGATCTTCGGCAAGGGTGCGGTCACAGACCCGTAAAAATATGTAGTTGTATATTTTCTCGTAATACAGCCGAACGAGTTGTTCCAGAGCATCGCGATCACCCCGGACAGCGCGGCTGATAAGCAGAAGTTCCTTCATTAGTAGCTACCTC
>JAGAUY010000052.1 GCA_017620525.1 Oscillospiraceae bacterium
CCCCATGGTGAATGTACCCCCTGTTATGATTTTGTGCAGTTGGCGGACCGCGCAATTATCATAACAGGGTTTTTTACTTATCGCCATAGGCTTTATTGAACCACGCGTCTAACGCGTGGTTTTCTTTATACAAAAACCGGCATGACCAGACTGGTCCATGCCGGTTCTTTTTCAAGAAAGCAGCGCCGGATGAAAATCCGGCGCTGCCTTTCCATTCAGTTATACTCCAAAATCAGTTCCAGCGCAGCATGGATGCTCTGGCTGCGGATATCCGCACGGGTGCCGGAGAAGTGATATTCTCTGGCCTCGGTACGTCGGGAATCAGCATAGCCGATAAATACCGTTCCAACGCTGTTGCCGAAATCGTCCCCCTGGGGACCTGCAAGGCCGGTCACCGAAACCGCAATATCCGCCGACAGGATCCTACGGGCGCCGTGAGCCATCTGTTTTGCCACTGTGGCAGAAACCGCGCCCACTTCCTCCAGAAGCTGCGTGTTGACTCCAAGGACATGGTGCTTTACCCAGTCCGTGTAGGAAATGATACCACCTTTATAAATGGCGGAACTGCCGGACACGGAGGTCAGCGCAGTACCGATTCCGCCGCCGGTAATGCTTTCCGCCGTTACCAGCGTTCTTCCCTGCAGCCTTTCCACAATTTTAGCACAGAGGTTCATCATGATATCTCACCTGAATCTTTTCAACGCTTGCCAGGGCATCTTCAATAAGCGCCTGACGGTCCAGCTTGCTTTCTGCTTTCTCGACCTGACCCAGAGTGGGCTTGGTCTTTGGGTGCTTGGGAGTAAATACCGTACAGCAATCCTCATAGGGCAGAATGGATGTTTCCATGGTGCCGATCTTTCTGGCAATGGTGACAATCTCTTCCTTGTCCATACCAACCAGGGGCATAAAAATGGGAATATCCACTACAGCGCCGGTTACTGCCATTGCTTCCATCGTCTGGGATGCCACCTGACCCAGGTTCTCACCGGTAATCAGGGCGCCGCAGCCGTCTTCCTTGGCGATCCGCTGAGAGATCTCCATCATAAACCGGCGCATGATCAGCGTGAAGAATTCCTCGGGGCAATTGTCCCGGATTGCCTCCTGGATCTTGGTGAAGGAAACCACATTGACTGTCATTCTGCCGGAATAACGGGTAACCAGTCTTGCCAGTTCCAGGACCTTGTCCTTGGCCAGCTGGGAGGTATAGGGATAGGAGAAGAAATGAACACATTCAATCTCCACACCGCGTTTTGCGATCATGTATGCAGCAACCGGAGAGTCAATACCGCCGGACAGCAGACACATGGCACGGCCACCCACACCCGTCGGCAGACCGCCGGCACCGGGTTCCGCAGGGCCATGGACATAGGCAGCCAGATCACGGACTTCAACATAAACTGTATACTCGGGATGGTGCACGTCCACCAGCAGATCAGGATGGGCTTCCGCGATACGGCCGCCGATTTCCTGGGAAATACCGATGGAAGTCAGGGGGAACTGCTTATCGGAGCGCTTGGACTCGACCTTGAAAGACTTTGCGCAGTCCAGGTCATCGCCCAGGTACGCTTCGATGGCTTCATAAATTGCGTCCAGATTCTTCTCACATGGACGGCAGCGGCACAGGCTTACCACACCGAAAATAGAATGACAGGCTTCCCAGGCACCGTCCACATCCGCCTCTTCGTCCATAGGCTCGACATAAACGGTGGACTGCATCAGATAAACGTCGAAGTTGCCGAACGGCCTCATGCGGCGGCGCACATTGGAGCGCAGCTTGCTTTCAAACTGGCGCTTGTTTGCGCCCTTCAGGACGATCTCGCCCAGCTTCATCAGAAATATTTCTTTCATACTTACTCCTTAAAACTTAACGGTTTCCCAGGTTTACTGCCCGGTATTGGATTGCCTCCGCAATATGCTGAGGCTGAATATTCTCACTGCCGTCCAAATCGGCAACTGTCCTTGCGACCTTCAGAATCCGGTCATAGCTGCGCGCAGTCAGGCCCATGGCTTCAAACGCCTGTCTCATCAGCTCCGCAGATACTTCGTCCAATTCGCAGAATCTGCGCATCTCG
This sequence comes from Oscillospiraceae bacterium, assembly GCA_017620525.1. Lineage (GTDB taxonomy): Bacteria > Bacillota > Clostridia > Oscillospirales > Oscillospiraceae > Faecousia. Next base: position 2,073 of record JAGAUY010000052.1, read on the forward strand.
TCCGGACCCATCCGGGCATTGCACATGGAATTTCCTTCTCCGAAGCGTGCATGCTGCCGGATTCTTGCCGCGTCCACACGCTTCTTGACCTCTGAAGAAGGCTCTGCTTCCGCTCTGGTGCGCAGATCCTCAAAATGAACGGCAGGAACTTCCACAACAATATCAATTCTGTCTAGCAGCGGACCGGAAAGTCTGCCGCGATAGTCCATCACGGACCGATCACTGCATTTACATCTGCCGGAGGGATCTCCGTACCATCCGCATTTGCAGGGATTCATGGCACACACCAGCATAAACTCCGCAGGATACGTCACCGCGCCGGATACTCTTGAAATGGTTACCTGACCGTCTTCCAGAGGCTGGCGCATCATATCAAGCGTATCTTTGCGGAATTCCGGAAGTTCGTCCAGAAACAATATACCCTGATGGGCCATGGATATCTCTCCGGGACGGGGATTGCTTCCGCCGCCGGCAAGGCCTGCATTGGAAATGGTATGATGAGGCGACCTAAAGGGACGGCGGGTCACAAGAGGCTCGTCAGACGTCAGCATACCCATCACCGAGTAGATCTGACTGACTTCCAGCGATTCTTCCCATGTCATTTCGGGCAGGATCGAGGGCAGACGCTTGCTGAGCATACTCTTACCGGAGCCGGGAGGCCCGATCAGCAGAACATTGTGACTGCCGGCCGCTGCAACTTCCAGAGCGCGTTTGACATTTTCCTGCCCCAGTACGTCTTTGAAATCAAGCCCTGCCGCATCGGTCTGAACCGGTTCCCATAAAGGTTCCGGAGTCAGAACAGTCTCAGCGTTGAGTGCGTCGGCCAGCTGTTTGACCGTGCGGATGCCATAAACCACAGGACCCCGGGCAAGCGTTGCCTCCGCCGCGTTCTCGGCAGGCACAAACAACGCTCTGATTCCTTCACGCTTTGCAGCAAGTGCCATGGGCAATACACCAGTAACAGGGCGCAGCTGTCCATCGAGACTGACCTCACCGATGAATGCGCTGTCAGATCTGGGCCGGCGAACACTGCCGGAAGCGGCAAGAATGCTCAGAAGAATCGGCAGATCATAGTGAGATCCGGCCTTTTTCAGATTTGCCGGTGCCAGATTGACCGTGATTCGGCTGACGGGAAAGGCCATACCGCTGCTCTTGGCTGCAGCACGGACACGCTCCCGGGCCTCCTTGACAGCAGCGTCCGGCAGGCCCACAATGTCAAAACCGGGAAGTCCGGAGGAAATATAGCATTCTGCCAGAATGCTGTTTCCACGGATTCCGGAAACGCCAAGCGTGCGCACACTGCAGATCATGGTATCAGTCCCTCTTTTCCCTTTTTCATCATCATACTCTATTTATAAGAAAAACTCAATCATTTTTTTGTTTTCCCTCCTCAGAATACATAAATCCTCATATTGTGTACACTTTTCCATTTCTGGAACCGAATAAAAAGTTTTTTTCGTTCAAGTGGTCAGATAACGGCTTTACAAACGGGTCAGAAAGTGATATGATATACGCGACAAAATTTGTAATACTTTAGGAGGTATTTCATTTTGGCTAGAAAATTTAAAACCATGGACGGCAACACCGCTGCCGCCCACGTCAGCTATGCCTTTACTGAGGTTGCTGGCATCTACCCCATCACCCCCTCCAGCCCCATGGCCGACAACGTTGACCAGTGGGCCGCTGCTGGCCGCAAGAACATCTTTGGTGACACCGTCAAGGTCGTCGAGATGCAGTCTGAGGCTGGTGCAGCTGGTACCGTCCACGGCTCTCTGGCCGCCGGTGCTCTGACCACCACCTACACCGCATCCCAGGG
>JAGAUY010000053.1 GCA_017620525.1 Oscillospiraceae bacterium
GAACACCCAGTTGCGGGAATGTGAAGTTGGCATAGAGATTGGTGTATGCCGAGTTTCTGCCAAGACGGGAAAGGTCTTTTGTGACACAGTTCGCCACTCGTCCTGCTTCCATCTCTGCAAGCATTGCTTGAAAACCGGGTCTGTCAAAACTCACACCACTGTATCCGTCGTCCACGAAAAAGGTGGGATTCGGCAGCCTGTGGTCACGGGCATATTGAAGCAGAATGGTTTTCTGATTCTCGATGGAAAGGGACTCGCCAAGTCTTTCATCCTCTTGGGACAGTCTGCAATAAAGGGCAGTTATTTTGTTTGTTGTTGCTCCTAACATTTCTGTTTCCTCCTTGACTGGAGCAACTGTCAGTACAGGATTGGTTGCGTTTATTGTATCAAAAATTTGTGTATTTGTCATTCCTGTCCCTCCAACTTTTCTGTAAACTTTTTGGCTGTGATTCGCTCCAATTTGCGTACAAAGGATTCTTCGCCCTCATAGCTTCCGGTGACGGTGTAGATAGTGCCACCGATTTCTTCCGTAAAGGTCAGTTCCGGAATCCAGTAAGCAGAAATGTTTTTCACATGAATGTGACCGTCCTCACCGAACCAGAAATTTTTGTTCTTCGGTTCGGTGGTGGGCGTGATTTTGAAATAAGGGTCAGGGTTGGAAAAGTAGTATTCCGGGATGCCCTCAACTTCAATTTCCAGAGAATCGATCCATTGATCCAGTTCCTCCGGTGTCATATCGATTGCCAGTTTCTTTTCGTTCATAATGATGTTCCTTTCTTGTAATGGTGTGAATGAAGGAAAGGATAGGAAGGGAATGGATTAGATTTCCTGCTCCTGTTCCTTGCGCTTGCTGGGTGCGCCGTGGAGGATCTGCAGGATATTGTGGTGAACAGTTCCCAGCTTTTTGTCCTCTTCCTTGGCGGCATGGTACTCGTTGTAAAGCTCATTCTTTTTCTGAATCAGTTCCTCAATTTCTGTCTGCAACGCCTTGTGGCTCGGCAGCTTCTTTAGTCCCAGAGAATCAAAATACTGCTTGGCTGCGTCCAGAATAATGAAATCACTGATATGCGCTTCACGATAAGCCTGACGTGCTTTTGCATTCTTACAGGCTTTCAGACCTTCACGAATATCTTTGGTCTTGTAATAATTCAGGACATGACGCTGCAATTCTTTTTTGTCCGCAATATCCTTTTCCACGGATTTCAGTTCTGTCAGCACATCGGTCATGTGGGTATGGGCAGCGTCATAGGCAGATGCCAGTTCTTCGGGAGAAGAAAAGCCCATCTCCTTGAATTGGAGATAGGCTCTGCTGGCGTTTTTGAGATTGTGGATTTTTGCCCAGTGTTCGTAACCTTTGCCTTTTCCCTCTGCTTTCTTGGCATCAATGTCCACCATACGGCTCAGCTGCGTTGCGTTCTGCACTCGCTGTTCCATGGTGTAAATTTTTTGCGTAGGTGCAACTGTGGATTTCTGCTGAAATGTAGGTTTGAGAACGGTGCGCTGTGCGTTTTGATCCAGTGCTGCCAGAACCGCAGCCTTGTCAAAATCGTCACCCAACTTGCGGGCAGTGATGGGCTTGGTGCGGTCAGGGGTGAGATAGGACAATCGCCCACGGCTTTCCTTTACTGTGATACCCAGCTCCAATAATTTCTCTGAAAAATCCTCGTAGCTGACAGCCGAAGAAAGAACGCTGCGGATCTGCTTTCTCAGTTTTTCCTTGTCGGTTTCGAACTTGGTCTGCTTTATAGGCAAGCCCTGTTCGGCAAGAACAGCATTTTCTTCGTCCAGCGCAAGCTGTCCCTTTTTCTGCGCCCAATACTCACGCTCGGTGACACGATTCTTACTGCCGTTCAAAAGATCAATCTGATACAGTCCAGCGGCATGGCACATCTCCATGACCTCGGAGCGAAAGTATTCCATGGCGGCATTGGTGCATCTGTGCTTCATGCCCGGCCGGGTATCGCAGGGCCTGTCCATATAGGGCATAAAGGGAACTTCTTTAATGCGCAGCGAATTGATCACGATGTGAACATGAATGTTCCCGCTGTGGTTGTGTCCGTCCGGGTGGGTGCAGACGATAGCTTGATGACCGGGGAAATGTTTCAGACAGTATTGTTCTCCCAGTTGCTGCGCCCTGTCCACGGTCAATCCGTGATCCGGACCATCTCTGGGATCGAAGCTGATGATATAGTGGTGACTTTTCACATCCTCCCGTTTCAGATTTTTGCCGTAACGGAGATTGGCTCGCAGACAGGCAATGGAGAAATCTTCATCGCCGCAGTTCAGAGTTGCGATGCGGTAATCCTCTCTGGGAATGAGTCTGCCGTTTTCATCCAAAGTGGGATTCATGGAAAACTCGTCATGCTCAAAAGTGAGATAGCTTTCAGCCGCAGAGTAGTCCGCATTTTTAGAGCTGATGTGTTTGAATGTTGCCAAGTGCGTCACCTACTTTCTGTAAGATTTCAAATTTCAGCGTTGCCAGGTCCGTTGCAGTATTTCTCAGTTCGGCGGCAAGCTGGGGATAAGGTGTGTGATATTCGTTCAGGCTGCGGGCAATCTGATTCAGATTGCTTCCGATTTTGCCGTACTCGGCGGTGATCTTACCAAGGGCAGACAACAGTTCATCATTTACCGGGTGAACGGTGATGATGGGTCGCACCGGTGCGCCGGTAATGGCCTGACGGAGAAATTCGGATTGGTTCATTCCGTACAGTTCCAAGCGGCGCAGAAATTCAGAATACTCCTCATCATCCAGACGGGTTTTTACGATGTGGCTGCGCTTGGGTGTGTTGTAGGTTTTGGGCATAGGCGAAAACTCCTTTCGTGATTTTTTGATAACAGCGAAGCTGTCCGCTTCTGCGAAAGCAGAACAGCAGCAGGGTTTGGGGAAGGCACTCCCCAACAAGATTCCATGGAGGACAAAATGAGCGATAGGCGAAATTTGGACCCATGGTAGAATCTTGCTCTACGTAACTCTATGTAATTACCATTTGCACTGCTTCAACTTCTTGGAAAATTGGCTGCAAAAAGCAGCAAATCAACTGAATGACTTGCTGCTTTGGTAATGTATATAATATAAAAATCAGGCTACCAGTAGTTGGTAGCCTGAACACCATTATAAATTCTCTGCACGGATTGCTTCAATAGGATTATCTATTTTCAACTTCCGAACCGCATAAAGCATGGAAATAGCAACAACGATAAAGACACTAAATATGGCTATCAGCATTGCCGTCATAGGTATTTTGTATGGGGTTTCTTGAATATCGTAAATTACGATATGGATCAAGAAGCTAACAACAAGGCCCATTGGAATTCCCCACAGCAACGAATTGCTTCCATAGAGTGCACATTCATGAATGACCATTTGATACATTTCTTTTGTTTGCATGCCAATGCTTTTCAACATACCAAAGTCCTTGCACCTTAGAGCAATATTCGTTGAAATCGTATTGAATACGTTGCAGACACAAATTATGGAAATCAGCAAAATAAAGACATAAGAGAAAAGATTTATCATAGTAACTGTACCACGCGTTCCAATCTCTTCAGCAAGATAGTCTTGATAATTGATCTCCGTTTGCTCATCGAGGAAAGACTTTGCAGCATAATAATTAGAAATGGCCGCTACTGAAACTGAAAGAGTTAAACCTTCTTCTGAATTTGTGGCAGATAGAGGTAGAATAACCGTTATATAGTTGCTAAGCTGTGACGACGAGTCTACAGGTACACCGAATGGGACATTGCTAATTCTTGCGCCTATGCGGAAAGGAAGAGTTTCTACTGTTTCATAAGCAAGCGGAATGCTTCCTGAAGTACGGTTCCCTGAATCATAGGAGTAAAATGCATATTCTATTCCGTCGTTTGTTCTGCTCGTCTCTTTGACTAAGAAGTATAACGATTCGCCTTTCTCAAGTTGATAGCTCCCGTATTCATCCATACACTCAATTTCTTCATATAGAGCATAAATCAAAGACCCGTTCTCATCCGTATAAAACTCATTGGTATATTCTTCAAAGGGATTGATTTCAGACGGAACGTTCTGGGGAACCGTAACCAGTATTTCTACATCACTTTTAAGAATTGATAAGTCATCATAGTTGTATTCATCATACTTGCTGCTCTGAATATTGCAGATCAATGCTGTGGGGATTTCTTCTGAAAAATATGGTCCTGTATCAATGTTGTTCTCATGTAGATATTCTTCGAACCAAGCATCCTCTAAATAGATTACATTAAGAAATCTTGGACTGTATGGTTCCCCATTTCCAACCACATACTCGTCGAAAAAAACTTGTTCCCATTTTTCCAGCATCTCCTCCGTGTACATATCTTTTTCGACATATACATAGTAACCATCACGTGTCCAATATGCAGCCTTATCGAAAAAAGCGTGATTACGGATATTTGCAAGTACTTCCTCAGAATCAATACCGTCAAGAGAACCGACATGAATCTCAAAATCAAAATTATTAGTACCTATATTAGCAGCTGCAGCGTCTTGCATAATACCTCCAACTGACATAGCCGAAACAAATAGTACCACGCTAAGTGCAAGAGAAATCACCATTGTCCGATAGGACTTTCGGCTGACCATATAATAGTTTGCAGCCATCATTCCTGGAACGCCATACAACTTGTATGATATTCTTCCTGTTCGGTTGGTTTTGTGTTTCACGGTGTAGTCCTTTGTCTGGCGAATAGACTCAATAGGTGCTACCTTCATCGCTCTCTTTGCAGGAATCAAAGTAGAAATAAATACTGTAATCACTGTAATTACAACTGCCATAATGATTGCCGGAACTGAGAATACTGCCGACAATTGAACTGTGCCGCTTTTGCTAAATGAAAACATTGGACTAATGTTTTGACCAAGGGCTGCTATTGCAGCAGCAGTTCCGCACCATCCAACGAGCAACCCAAGCGGTATTCCAACTAAGCAAAGCACTGTTGCTTCATAGAATACAGAATTCCTTATTTGTTGTCTCGTTGCACCTATACTGGACAATAATCCAAATTGCTTTGTTCGTTGTGTTACCGATATAGAAAAAGAGTTGTATATCAAGCTGACGGTGCCTAATATTACCACTGTAAACAGTGCAAAAATGATGCCGCAGAGGACTTGATTCATCTCGTTGCTCCCTCCACCTGCTCCTTGATAAAGCAACAGATAGGAATTAAGTAAGCAACTTGAGTCTGAGTATACGTCCAGTAATTTATAGGCATAATCCAGCGGCTTGACTTGTACCAAACAGTGACGCCACATATGTTTTCCTTGCTCCCCATCGACCAAGGTAATTGCAGGTGCCAGACTGAAACGGAGATCGTCATGAATCACGATGTCTCCAATTCCAACAATAGTATATTCTTGTGTAAAATCCTGCGAAGCAACGTAGAATCGTTTCTGGTTCTCTTCGTCATAGTGAGAAACCATTTCATCGTAGTCTGACCAGTGGGTTGTTAAATTCAACGCAACAGCATCTCCAATCTCACAAGGAATGCCGCTGCTGAAAAAAAGGTTATAGGCGCTATCGGACAACACAATCTCTCGACTATTCTGAGGTAAGCGGCCAGCCGTTAGATGGACAGGCATATTTTCAAAATAACTTGCATCGCCTGCCGCCAGAAGAACTCGGTTAAAATCACTTTCTTCTTGATCAAGCTGTATATATGCTAATCCAAGCAGGTCTAAAACCTCAGAAATATTAGGGTCTTGCTCAATTTGTGCAACCTCTTCATCTGTTCGCATACAGATTGCTGCATGATAATTACCTTCTTCATAAATTGTGCCCCGAATGAGGAAATCTATGGCACTCGCTGCTAAAGTAGAGATTGCAGTAAACAGTGCGGCAGAAAAGATAATACCGATTACTGTGACTAAGGTTCTTGCTTTATTCTTGCGCATAGTTTCCAAAGTCACTTTGTTTATGATATTCATCGAATCACCTCATCCCTAATGATGTGTCCATCTTCGATGGCAATGATCCGGTCTGCCTGTAAGGCGAGAGATTCATCGTGAGTAATGACAATTAGTGTTTGGCCATACTGCTTGTTGGATATTTTTAGAAGTTCCACAATTTCTTGCGAGTTTCTGGAGTCTAGGTTGCCTGTGGGTTCATCTGCCAGTACAATAGCAGGTGAGTTCATAAGTGCCCGGCCAATAGCGACTCTCTGTTGTTGACCGCCGGAAAGCTGATTTGGCAGATGATTTTCTCGTTCTTGCAGGCCAAGGGTCGTTATTAAATCTTCTAACCGTTTTTTATTAACTTTTCTTCTATCCATTAACACCGGTAAAGTGATATTCTCCATCACATTCAATACTGGTATCAGGTTGAAAAATTGATATATCATACCCACCTGACGGCGGCGAAAGATTGCAAGCTGATCCTCGTTTTGTGCAAAGACATCTTGCCCCTCTATAAAAACCTTGCCGCTTGTAGGACGATCTACACCGCCAAGGATATGCAACAGAGTAGACTTGCCAGACCCTGAAGGGCCGATGATGGCAACAAACTGTCCTTTCTCCACGGAAAAAGACACATCATCCAGCGCCCGAACTTCGTTTTCCCCCTGCCCATATGTTTTAGACAGGCGCTCCACTCGTATAATTTCCATAAGTATTACCTCCTACTGGTGATGGTGCCATTATACAAGATCAAAGTGACAGCCGAGTGACTCTAAAATGAGAGAATTGTCATATTACTTGCTTATAGAATTTGATAACAAACTTTGCCCCATTACTGCCATTCATTGCCTGAACTGTACCATTTTGTGCCCTAATAACCAGCCGTGCCAGTGCAAGCCCGATGCCATAGCTACTTTCTGATGCGTTGACTCCTTTATAGAACCGTTCGAATAGATGGGGAATATCCTTTTCTTCAAAACCCGGTCCGGTGTCTTCTACTGTAATTTGTGTAAATAAGGCAGTTTCCTCAGCGGTCACTGTGATGATACCGCCATTGGGAGTATGATCCATGCAATTCTTTAGGATGTTTCCAAGTGCCTCAGCAGTCCAAATGAGATCCCCAGTAAACCTTTCATCTACGCACTGAACTGTGAGTCTTTGATTCCTCAGATCCATAGGTATGGCAAGCGGTTCAGAAGCACGATCAATCAATGATTTTACAGGAACCGCATCCTTTACCAAAACCACTGTCCCTGCATCCAACTTGCTCAATTTCAACAATGATTCTACTAGCCAGTCCGTTCTTGTGAGCAAACTTTGTAATTCTCTTGCTAACTCTATGCGCCGTTCAGGCGAAAGTTCTTTGCTTCGCAGCATGGTTGCCGTCAGATTCATTGCGGTCAGCGGGGTTCGAAGCTGATGGGAAATGTCTGCTAAGGAATCTGCTAAATATACCTTATCTGCCTTGACTGTTTCGGCGGCTTCCGTCAGACGAAGTGTAATTTTTTGAATTTGGTTTGCAAGGATAGATAGTTCACCCTCTTCATATTCCCGGATAGGCAGCGGTGTTCCGCTGATCAGAAGGTTGTCCAGATCGTCACTTAACTTTTGCAGCCTGTGATAGCGGTAGAACTCTGTGAAAAGAAATATACCGAAAATAAGCACGCAAGCTATTAGCACAAGACAGCCGCACACAGGAGAAAAATAGGCACCAATTGTGGATAGAGTTATTGCAACACCGGCAAGCAACCATAGGCTTTGTTGAAGTTCTTTGTTGTGAAAAAACATATTCATTCCCCCAGTCGATACCCTATACCGCGAACAGTATGGATATATTTTGGATTTTGGGGATCAGGTTCAATTTTCTCCCGAAGCCGTTTGATATAAACGGTCAGTGTATTGTCCTCAACATAATCTCCAGCACTGTCCCAGATTTCTTCCAACAGCCTGTCCCTGCTGATTATTTGCCCACGATTGAGCAAAAAAACCAAAAGGAGCTTATATTCCAAAGCAGAGAGGTAGAGATTCTGCCCATTCCGCAATACAGTGCCTTTATCTGTATCGATAATCAAATCACCAAGGGCAACCACACTCTGCCGTTTTCCTGCTCTGCGGAGAACGCTGCGGATTCTGGAAATAAGTTCTCTGGGACGAAATGGTTTTGAGATATAATCATCAGCCCCCATGTCAAGGCCAGTCACCACGCTGAATTCGTCAGTAGATGCAGTTAGAAAAATTACGGGTATGCCTTTTCTTTTTGCTGCCGAACAAACTGCAAATCCATTACCTTCAGCCAGAGAAATATCTATTAAGGTCAAATCAAATGCGTTGCTATTCATAGCTTCGTTTGCCCAAGTCTGCCCATTGACGGCACAAATCTGGAAGCCTTCTTCTGTCAGAAAGGTACTCAACATTCTAATTAGTGCCGGATCATCCTCAACCAACAAAATCTTATCCATCACAAATACACCTCTTTCTATTTTATCTTATCATTTTCGATGCTATATATCTACTGGACTTTTCCTTTGTGACAAAACTGTCACTTTGCATTGTAGTTTAGCAAATATTACATTGACATTTGTTAATTTTCCGTGCAATAATAATTTGTAACATAACTTGATTGGGGGCATTTTCTAATGCCTATCTGCGATGTTAATGCTCCCTTTTTCGTTTTCTCCAAACAAGCTCGTAGCCCAGCACGTCAGCCAGTTCTACCGCTTCCCGGTATCGCAGAGAATCCCGGCGCAGCTTGCCGGACAGATTCGGAACGCTGCTGCTCCATCCGTAATCATCTGCAAGGCGTTCCACGACCTCACTCATGGTCATGCCTTCCCGGACAATATAAGATTTGATTTCGTTTCTTGTATCCATAAAAATTTTCTCCTTTTCCTATTCGTCCCCGGGCAAACTTTATTATTTGCGTCGAAAACGCAGTTCACCCAAGCGTGTGATTTTCAGTTTTTGGTGTTTCTTTTTTATTTGCTGCCCATGATGCACTGTTCATAAGGGCAGCCTATTGATTTCACAGTTCTGCATGACTTTTTGTATTTCTGGAAATAGTCACACGGAATTATGAAGGTGGTTCGCTATTCGGTGCATCGCTGTTCCGTGTGGACAGCGGCACAAAAACAGCATATTTTTCGCTGATCCCACATGGTTTGAAATCAGCGGTGCTTTTTTGCCTCTGTTTCGCCGTTCTACCCGAATACCTTCCTGCCCGGGAATCTCACCCCGGCGTTTTGTCCCCTTTGGTACGCTTCGTCGTCACAAGCTCCATATCGCTCGCTTCCATGTATCACATGAAAGCTCGTTCATTTCGCTGTTCCTCCTCTTCCCACAAAAGCCTTCGCTTTTGCGGGAACCCTGTGACGCCATCACCGCGAATACTTCGCCGGGGGACATATTTACTTCGGACGGTCATGTAGTTTTCAAGCTGCATTGCCTCGCAACATATACAGTTTAGCGAAAAAACATGGCCTTTCCCGTATATCGAAAAGGTAGGAAATCGGCTCAAAAAACGAAAATTTCCACGCTTATAGACATGGTATGATATAATTAAGAAAAACGGCGAAAGGATTGATGTTATGAATCCAAAACTGACGATACAGGAGAAGTTGAAGGATCTGCGTGTGGAACGGAAGCTGACCTTGGAGCAGCTTGCAGAGGAAACGGGAATCTCCAAATCCGCCCTTGGAAAATATGAAGCCGATGACTATAAGGACATCAGCCCTTTCAGCATTGTCACCCTGGCGAAATTCTATGGTGTATCTACGGATTATCTGCTGGGTATGACAGAAACAAAAAATCACCCAAACACAGACCTTCACGATCTGCATTTGAGTGACGATATGATTGCACTGTTAAAGAGCGGAAAGCTCAATACCCGTCTGCTGTGTGAAATGGCTCTGCACAAGGATTTTCAGCGCATGATGGTGGATATTGAAATCTTTGTTGACCGGATCGCAGATATGCGTATCAATGATATGAATACCGTTCTGAATGCCACCCGGCAGCAGGTGATTGAAAAGTACAACCCCGGAGAGAACGATCTCTATGTCCGAACGCTGGAGCTTGCACAAATCAGTGAGGACGATTATTTCGGCCATGTGGTGCATCAAGATATTGACGGCATCATGCGGGATATTCGGGATGCCCACCGAAAAGATGCGCTAACTGCCGATGCGGAAACACCCGCCATGGAAGCACAAAAGCAGTTGGAAACTGCTATGAGCTACGAGGGCAGCGAGGACGAGAGGAAGGCCCGTGTGTTCCTTTCAACTATGGGAATTGATTATTCCAAGCTAACATCAGAAGAATTTGTTACGCTGATAAATATTCTGAAGGAGTCTGAACACATGAAAAGTCCATACAGCCAGAGAGGTAAAGCACCATATCAGCCCCATGGCAAGGGTAAACGCAAGAAGCAGAAATAAGCCGAATCGAATCTTGGCGATATGTAACGCTTTTGACACCAAAAGCTATTGTGCTGCAACAACTTTTTGCGTATCGATTTGATATAGGCGTGTACTGTACTGCCCCTTCCAAAACAAGGTTTTTAAGCGTTACAAGCAATGGTAAAAAAGTAAAAGAGTGATGCTCAGTCTTTCGACCTGGCATCACTCTTTTTTGGTTGTTGTTACCAATCCCGCCTGACAGATGCTGCAAATTAGTTAAAATTGTTTTTTAGCCTTTTTACGGACACCCGCCTAAAGGGCGGCTCCGCTTTTTCTGTTACTTCGCTTCTTTCATATGCTTTGCCATGGTCATGGCAACTCCGGCACAGCGTTCAGCAGCAATGCGCTCGAAGGTGGGGTAATCCATCTCGGCAGAGTCATCCGCCTTGTCGGAAATGGCCCGGAGAATGACGAACGGAATGCCGTTTCGGTATGCAGCGTGGGCGATGGCTGCGCCCTCCATCTCGGTGCAGATTGCCTGGGTCCTTTCAATGATCCGCTCCTTGACCGCCTTGTCCGCCACGAACAGGTCGCCGCTGGCGACTCTGCCTACTTTGGTATGGCCGGGGTTGACAGCTTCCGCGGCTTCGAAGGCATAGTTCAGCATCCGCTCATCCGCAGGGAATGCCACCACATCCATTCCGGGCACTTTACCCATCTCATAGCCGAAGTGCACACAGTCAAAGTCATGATACATGGCATCCCGGCTGACAACCAGGTCTGCAATGTCCAGCTCGGCGCACAGGGAGCCTGCAATGCCGGTGTTCACAATGGCGCTGACACCGAAATGATCGCACAGGATCTGGGCGCACATGGCAGCATTGACCTTACCGACACCACACTGGACCACCACGGCAGGCAGTCCCTCAAGGATGCCCTCGCAGAATTCCATGCCCGCCTTTTGGGTGACGGCTGCTTCTGTCATTTTTTCCTTCAGAATCCGAACCTCAATGTCCATAGCGCCGATGATTCCAAGTTTCATCCTGTTTTCCTCCTTATTCATGGTAGATCAGGTGTTCCCGATCAATGCCTGCCAGAAGCGCCGCATAGCGTCTGCCCCAGTAGTTGGCCATAGGCAGATTCATGTCCAGATAATTACCGCAGTCCTTCGCGCTGGCGCCGGGGACTTCTCCCCGGAAATCCCGGACAAATTCGAAGCAGGCTTTCACCAATTCCACCACGTCAACAGATTCATAGTCGCCAGCCAGCAGCAGATAGAAGCCGGTCCGGCAGCCCATGGGGCCAAAATAGATGACCCGGTCCTTCCATGCGGGATCGTTTCGCAGATAGGTAGCCGCCAGATGCTCGATGGTGTGGATCTCTGCGGTGTTCATCACCGGCTCTTCATTGGGGTTGGTGACGCGCAGATCGAAGGTAGTGATGGTTTCGGCGCCCACCTTGTCCTTCCGGGAAACATACAGACCGGGCTCCAGCTTAATATGATCGATGGTAAAGCTTGTAATTTTTTCCATGGTATTGCCTCGCTTTCTTTTTCGCCATCATACCGCAAATCTGCAGTTATTGCAAGTCCATTTCGCCGTGGAATCCCCTGTTTCCGCTGCGGTTTTGCGCTTCTTCGGATTTCTGAGGCTTTTCTGCTGAATTAACTTGCATTTTGCGAAAACTGACAGTATAATAAACTCGACTATACCATGAAGGTAGGGATATAAATGAATGTGAACGAATTCGATATTGATTTCGATTTTGAAAAAGAATACGGCTTTGATGCCCCGGCTGAAAAGAAAGAAGCTCCTGCCGAGGCTCCTGCAGAAGAGGATTTCGATCTGAGATCCATCCTCGAGTCCGATTACGGTGCAGAACAGAACAGCGCAGAGGAGTTTAACTTCGACGAATATCTGAAGGATATGCCCGTTTCCGACCCTGTTCCCCCCGCGTCTTTCGAGGAACCCCCCGTGGCTGAGCCCACCATGAAGTATGATCCTTCCAAGCTCTATGATGAACCCATCCTCCCCGGGGAAGAGCCTGCTGCTCAGGTTTATGTTCCCGAAGAAGAAGTTCCTCAGGAAAAGTCTGAGAGTTCGGAATCCGTGCCCCAGCGCCGGGAGCGGCAGCCCCGCCGCAAGCCCCGCAGCAAGATGCGCCAGTTTAAGGATGATCAGCTGCCTCTGATCATCGCCGGTGTTGCCGCACTGCTGATCCTGATTTTCGTCATCGGCTCCATCGGCCGCGCCATCGGCAATCTGAAAGATAAGGTCACGGACAAACCCGGTTCCTCCGAGTCCGCTCAGGGCGCCGCGGAACTGGAAGCTCAGCAAGCTCAGGCCATCCTGAACGAGGCCGCCGCACTGGCCGCCGGCTATGACTACCAGGCTGCCATCGATATGCTCAACACCTTCACCGGCGACACTTCCAAGTATACCGACTTCACCCTGCGCAGCTCCGAATATGCACAGGCGCTGACCCAGCTGGTTGCCCACAACGATCCCGACGAAGTCGCAAACCTGTCTTTCCACGTCCTGATCGCCGATCCCGGCCGCGCATTCTCCAACCAGTCCCTGGGCTCCAAGTACAACATGAACTTCGTCACCACCGATGAGTTCCAGCTGATCCTGGAGCAGCTGTATGCCAACAATTTCGTTCTGGTCACCATGGACGACTTTGTGGATGCCGTGGAAGCTTCTGACGGCTCCATCACCTATGCCTCCAAGACCCTGTACCTGCCCGACGGCAAGAAGCCCATCATGATCACCGAGACCATGGTCAACTACTACGGCTATATGATCGACGGCAACAGCGACGGCACTCCCGACGCACAGGGCGCCGGCTTCGCAAGCCGCCTGGTGGTGGATGACGACGGCAAGGTCAAGGCAGAAATGGTCGACAGCAGCGGCAATACCGTCGTTGGCGACTACGACCTGGTTCCCATTCTGGATAAGTTCATCGAAGAGAACCCCGGCTTCTCCTACCGCGGCGCCAAGGCTACTCTGGCTGTCAGTGGTTATGAAGGCATCTTCGGTTACCGCACCCAGGCTTCCGTTGCCAATTCCAAGGGCCAGGAGTATTACGACGCTCAGGTCGCCGGTGCGAAGGAAGTCGTTAAGGCTCTGCGCGACAGCGGTTATGAGATTGCCTGCTACACCTACAACGACAAGAACTACAGCAGCGCCAACGCTACTGAAATCCAGGCAGATATCGACGCATGGACCAAAGAAGTCGTCCCCATTCTGGGTACTGTTGACACCATCGTGTATGCCAAGGGCAGCGATATCGCCAGCGCCGGTTCCTACTCCGGCAGCAAGTACAATGTTCTGGTTCAGGCCGGCTTCCGTTACTTCATCGGCTCCGGCAACAAGGCAACCACCGATGTCTACGGCGACTATGTCCGTCAGAACCGTCTGATGGTTACCGGCTCCCAGATGTACTACACCAACACCATGTACTCCGCATACTTTGATTCCAAGGCCGTCCTGAACGCTCAGCGCGGCAGCATCCCTCAGGGTTAATTCACATTCTGTGCGCCGGGTATCCCCCGGCGCACATTTTTTATGGAGGTCATTCTTATGGAACTGAAACCCGGCAAATACCGCCACTTCAAAGGAAACGAATACGAGCTTATCGCCGTTGCCACCCACTCGGAGACCATGGAACCCATGGTCGTCTATCGGGCGCTGTACGGCGAAGGAGGACTGTGGGTCCGCCCCCTCTCCATGTGGACAGAAACCGTGGAACGGGACGGCTATCACGGCCCCCGATTCCGTTATGAAGGGGAATGAGCCGCAGCAATTATTTATAAAAACTTAATTTGATTCCCCGGGGATTATCTGCTAAGATAGCTGCAGATTTATGATTCGAGGCGATTCCCCATGGAAACCAAATCCAAAAAACACAATTTACTCTCTCCTGCGCTGATCATCTGCGCAGGTTTGCTTCTGATCGCATATCTGTGCTTTTTCTCAGCCAGATGGTTCGTATCCACTTACGGAAGGCTGGGGTTTGATTCGATCCTGTTTACACTGAATTCTGACATGCACGGTGTTCAGGACGGTCTGCTCCTGCGCTTTGCGCTGTATGCCGCGCTGCCAACTGTTCTGTTCACTGCGCTGAGCGTTTTCCTGCTGTTTTTCTTCCCGCGAAAAACCGGCAAATATCTGAAAAACCGCTGCCGGAACCCCTGGTCCGCTGTAGTCGCCGTGGCGCTCTCCCTGGGCCTCACCGGCTTTGCCGCATGGGATGTGGAGCTGGACGACTATCTGCTGGACCAAATCCAGGAAAGCGACCTGTACGAAAAATACTATGTAAACCCGGACGATGCGCAGATCACCTTCCCGGCAGAAAAACGCAACCTGGTGTATATCATGCTCGAATCCATGGAAACCTCCTATCTCTCCAGGGATCTGGGCGGCGGCATGGATGAAAACCTGATTCCGGAACTTTACAGCCTGGCCAGTGAGAACATCAATTTTTCTCACAACAACGGTGTCGGCGGATTCTACTGCACCTCCGGCGCCACCTGGACCATCGGAGCCATGGTGGCCCAGACCGCAGGCATCCCCCTGAAAACACCCACAGAGGATGTCAATGAATACGGTAAGGAGGGCGAAGACTTTCTTCCCGGCGTCACCAGCATCACCAGCATTCTCCATGATGCCGGTTACTACCAGGCCCTGATGGTCGGCTCCGACGCTGCTTTCGGCGGACGGGAGCCATATTTTCTCCAGCATGGAATGGACAAGGTCTATGATATCTATACCGCCCGGGCCGACGGCATCGTCCCCAGCGACTATTTCGTCTGGTGGGGCATGGAAGATCTGCATCTTTTCGAATATGCCAGACAGGAACTGACGAAGATCGCAGCGCTCGACCAGCCCTTCGCTTTCACCATGCTCACTGTGGATACCCACCATGTCGGCGGTTATCAGTGCAGCTACTGCGAAGAAAGCGCCAGCGGTGAAAGCTATGATCAGTCCATCTCCTGCTCCAGCCGGCAGGTCGCGGAATTTGTCGCATGGCTTCAGGCGCAGCCCTTCTATGAAAACACCACTGTCATCATCGTGGGCGATCACGAATCCATGGACAATGGCTATTTTGAACGGAATGTGTCCGACCGCTACCAGCGGATGGTTTACAACTGCATCCTCAATTCCGCTGCTGAAACCCCGTTGACAAAAAACCGCCAGTTTACGGCTGTGGATCTCTTCCCCACCACTCTGGCTGCTATGGGCTGCCGGATTGAAGGAGACCGCCTGGGTTTGGGAACAAACCTGTTTTCTTCCGTCCCGACTCTGACGGAAAAGATGGGCATCCGGCGCTTCGATGATGAATTGGCAAAATCTTCAGACTATTACGAAGCATATTTCTATGGTCAGACCGAACCGGAACTGCCATAACTCCCCCGGAGCGTGATTGCACACGCTCCGGGGTATTATTTTCAGATCATTGCCGTTTAACCCCCAGCTCACCCTTCCATGACAAAATCACTCTCTTTTTGAAAAAACACTTGACAAGTTAGCTTTTGCTAACTATAATATAGACACAAAGGTTAGCAATCGCTAATCAGTTTATTGCAATCCACTACCGTTTTCAGGAAAGGAGCTGTAACTATGATCCATCCCGTTGCACAACTGACAGGCATGCTGCTGGGCGGTCTTCTGACCCTCTCTCTTTTCACGCTGAATATTATCAGTCTTCTGCGGGGCAGACGGGTCTTTCGCGGCCCCCGCTCCTGCCGGCTAAAGACGCTTTGAAATAATTTACCTGCCTCCAATGAAAGGCCCCCGGATTTTAAGCCATGAGTCCGGGGGCCTTTTTTGTTATTTTTTAAGGGTCTTTACCGCTGCTTCCACCGTATCCAGAATCAGCGCAAGAAGGATCACCACCAACAGGAACCGGTCAAAATTCATGAAGATATTTCGGATGAAGGCTTCCTCCCCTGCCATGGCTTCCTGAACATGGATCACAAATTCCCCGTTAATCAGATTCGGCATGGTCAGCCAGAGCGCCGCTGCCGCAGCTGCCACAGCGTTCGCCGCCAGCGTCACGATCAGAGTCTTCCGGTTGTACTGCCCTTCCAGCAATCTGACCGTAGAACGGGTGATATCCGCCACCGCAAAGATCAGGATCAGATACCAGCACCGGTTCAGCACCTGCGTATCAAACAGCGCAATCACCTTGTCAGGCCCCCAGTAACCGATCAGATACTGAGGCGCTGCCAGCAGCAAAACGGTAATCACCGCGCAAAAAGCAATGGCGAAAATGCAGTCTCCTCTGGAGATCTGCTGGCGTTTCTTGGGCACCGGGGGAAGGTTGTCCAGATTATACGGTTCTCCCAGCTGCACACCTTTACGGCTGAATACCGCAAACAGGATCGTCACCACACCGATGCCCTGCATTCCTCCCGACCACAGCATGGCAAGCCAGGACAGTACAGATTCATACCAGGTCTGTGTTCCGGCAAAGGACTCCAGCAAGGCCGATACCGTCACGCCGATGCCCACCGCCGCCAGAACGATCTTCGTAACAAGCTTCCAGGTGCCGTAGTAAGGCTGTCCGATCAGGCATTTTTCCCCATCGTCGCTGTACCGGGCATACAGTTCCTGAGGAGTGCCCAATTCCGTCAGCACCACCCGGATATCCTTTTCCGAAGGTGCCAGGCCGCCGCACCGCTCGGCAAGCATATCGTCCACCAGGCTGTAAAGCTCCTGCTGCACATCATTACGGATTCTGTGATCCATCCGCCGGGTCACCGCATAGATATAGCGTTCAATCAAATCATTTTTCATATGTCTCCCTCCAGCATGGCATTGACATTCTTTGCAAAGCTGTTCCAGTATTCCCTTGTTTTTTCCAGAACTTCCTGTCCTTCCGGTGTGATCTGGTAGTATTTCCGGGGTTTCCCCTCTCCGGTCTCCCACTGGCTCTTCAGCAGTCCCTGACCTTCCAGCCGCCGCATCAGCGGATAAAGCGTATTGGCATCCATGGGAATATCCCGGTCATTGAGCTTCTTCACCAGATTGTAACCGTACATGGGTTCGCGCAGCTGGCTGAGCACCAGCAGGATCAGCGTACCGCGCCGCAGCTCCAGAACCAGGCCGGATACAATTTCGTCTGCATTCATACTGTGCCTCCCTTCTTGTTGTGTATCATCATTATAGTGTGTATCGCACACTACGTCAAGTGTTTTTTGCGGATGGGGACTCCATCCGCAAAAACTTATTTCACTCCATTTCCCCGCAGTTCGATGATCTGATCACGCAGCACCGCCGCATACTCGTATTCCATCATCCGGGCAGCTTCCTTCATCTGCTTCTCCAGACGGGCGATTTCCTTCTCCTTCTCGGCCCTGGTCATCTTCACGCCGGTGCGTCCCTTCCGCTCTGCAGTGGGAGAGGATATCTCGATCAGATCCCGGACAGACTTGATGACCGTCTTGGGCACGATGCCATGGGCCTCATTGTAGGCATTCTGGATCTCACGACGTCGTGCCGTCTCATCCAGGGCAGCGCGCATGGAGGGCGTGATATTATCCGCGTACATAATGACCTTGCCGTCGGCATTTCGGGCAGCACGGCCGATGGTCTGAATCAGACTGGTCTCGCTTCGCAGGAAGCCTTCCTTATCCGCGTCCAGAATCGCCACCAGACTGACCTCCGGCAGATCCAGACCCTCACGCAGCAGGTTGATGCCCACAAGGACATCGAACTTCGCCATGCGCAGATCCCGGATGATCTCCATTCGCTCCATGGCACCGATGTCGGAGTGCATATATCGGACTTTGATGCCTGCCTTCTGCAGGTAAACGGTCAGGTCCTCCGCCATTTTCTTGGTCAGAGTGGTCACCAGCACCCGCTCGTTCCGGGCGGTGCGGGCATTGATCTCACCGATCAGATCATCGATCTGACCATCGATGGGCCGCACCTCCACCTCCGGGTCCAGCAGACCCGTGGGGCGGATCACCTGCTCCACTGTCTGACCGGAGCGGGTGCGCTCATACTCCGCAGGTGTCGCGGAGACATAGATCACCTGATTGATCTTGCTGTCAAATTCCGTAAAATTCAGCGGACGGTTGTCATAAGCTGAAGGCAGGCGGAAGCCATAGTTTACCAGCGCGTCCTTGCGGCTCCGGTCTCCGGCATACATGGCCCGGCACTGGGGCAGCGTCACATGGCTCTCATCGATGAACATCAGGAAATCGTCGGGGAAATAATCCAGCAGTGTGGTGGGCGGTGTGCCCGGCGCCCTACCCTGGATAACCCGGGAGTAATTCTCAATGCCGTTGCAGAATCCGATCTCCGTCAGCATCTCCAGATCATAGGCAGTTCGCTGGGCGATGCGCTGCGCTTCGATCAGCTTGTCGTGGGCACGGAACCAGGCCACCTGTTCGTCACATTCCCGCTGGATGTCCATCATGGCCCTGTGGAGTTTTTCTTTGGATGCCACATAGTGACTGGCAGGATAAATTGCCACATGGTCCAGATACCGCTCCGCCATGCCGGAAACCGCGTTGATCTCCGAGATCCGGTCAATTTCATCGCCGAAAAACTCGATACGGATGGCCCTGCCGGACCAGTAAGCGGGGTATATCTCCAGCGTGTCGCCGCGGACGCGGAATTTATTACGGGAAAAATCCAGGTCGTTGCGCTCATAACGGATCTCCGCCAGCTGCCGCAGAATATCGTCCAGCGGCCGTTCCTGACCCACACGGAGCGAAATCACCATGCTCTTATAGTCGATGGGGTCGCCCAGGCCGTACAGACAGCTGACAGAGGACACCACAATCACATCCCGCCGTTCGAACAGCGCGGAGGTGGCGCTGTGGCGCAGGCGGTCGATCTCTTCGTTAACGGAAGCGTCCTTTTCAATATAGGTGTCCGTGTGGGCGATATAAGCTTCCGGCTGGTAGTAGTCGTAATAGGATATGAAATACTCCACCGCATTGTTTGGGAAAAACTCCCGGAACTCACTGCACAGCTGGGCCGCCAGGGTCTTGTTGTGGGCCAGCACCAGAGTGGGGCGGTTCAGTTTCTCGATAACGGATGCCATGGTGAAGGTCTTACCGGAGCCGGTGACGCCCAAAAGCGTCTGCTCCCGCAGACCCCAGTTGACACCGTTGACCAGTCCGGCAATGGCCTCCGGCTGATCACCGGAAGGGCGATAGTCCGATACTAATTTGAATCCATCCATTGTCATCCCTCCTGTTACAGATTCAGCCGGTATTCTTCCGGATGGTAGAGTCCCGACTGACGCAGCGATACGAAATCATAGTCCGCCACGATGATATGATCCACCAGAATAACTTCCACCGCATCCAGCGCCAGAGCCAGTCGGCGGGTGGTCTGGATATCCTCCTGAGACGGAGTTGCCACACCGCTGGGATGATTGTGTGCCAGGATCACAGAGGTTGCATTAACGCCGAGCGCCATCTGCACGATCCTGCGGATCGGAACAGCTGCAGAATTTACGCTGCCCTCTCCCACCTCCTTGCAGCAGATCAGTCTGCACTTGGCATCCAGACATAGCAGCATGACCGTCTCATTTCTGCGGTTGCGGAAGCGCTTTTCCAGGAATTTTCCACATTCATTGATGGTATTCAGAATGATTTCTTTCGGCTTGTGGGTTTCATAGTAGCGCTCCAGCTGACCGATCAGCGTCAGAAATACGGCAGCGTTCGATCCGATTCCCTTCACCTTTTGCAGCTCTTCCGCAGGAGCCTGCAGGACCTGCGAGAGGCTGCCGAACTGGTCGATCAGCTCATGACCCAGCAGATTGGTATCGCCCCGGGGCAGGCAGTAGAACAAAAACAGCTCCAGGACCTCATGGGGCTGAAAAGAATCCAGTCCCTCTTCGAGAAATCTCTTCCTCAAACGCTCCCGATGTCCATCATGTGCCGACATATTTTCACCTCTCGATTTGTTAACCCTTGCTATTTTTCTGCTTTTTCGATAGAATATGGATAGCAGTCGATTCCCGTCGAAATTCCGGACGGAAGTTTTCCGATATTCTGCGCAAGCTATCCCCACAAGGAGGATCGTCATGGAACAATATACAGATGCAATGCAGATGATGGACCTGATGGTCCAGCCTGCATTTTGCGTCAAAAACGGCATCATCGTCAAAGTCAATGCCGGCGCCGCAGGTTATATGCTTGAAGAAGGCACCCCTGTCAGTGCACTTATGCAGACAGGGGCCCAAGAATACGCTGCCTTTTCCGGCGGATGCCTCTATCTGAATCTGAGTGTCTGCGGCCAGTTGCTGGGGTTTTCCGTGATCCGTCAGGCGGATCTGGACATCTTCCGGCTGGATCAGGAGTCGGATGCACCTGAACTGCGGGCCATGGCCCTCGCCGCCCGGGAATTGCGTGAACCCCTGGCAAATGTTATGCATCTGACGAGGGAACTCCTGCCCGCCTCTTCCCAGCAGGCAGCGCAGCTCAACCGCGGTCTGTACCGGATGCTGCGGATCATCGGCAACATGTCCGACGCAGACCGCTACTGCGCCGCCGGCACCGGTCATATGGAGTATCGGGATGTCTGCGCCGTGGTGGACGAGATCTTCGACAAAGCCGCCGCACTGGCGCAGCATGCAGATGTCTGCCTGACATATGAGGGCCACCCGGAATCGGTATGCTGTCTGACCGACAGCGAGAAACTGGAAAAAGCCATACTCAACATCATCTCCAACGCCCTCAAGTTCTCCCCAAAGGGAGGAACCATCGCAGCAAAGCTGACCCGTAAAGGCGACAAGCTGTACCTGAGCGTCCAGGACAGCGGCTGCGGCCTCAGCAACAGCGTCCGTGGAAATCTCTTCTCCCGGCATACCCGCCAACCCGGTATAGAAGACGGTCAGTTCGGCATCGGACTGGGAATGGTCCTGATCCGCGCTGCCGCCGCGCTTCACGGCGGCACCGTGCTGGTGGACCAGCCGGCGCGGTGCGGGACCCGCATCACCATGACCCTGTCCATCCGTCAGAATACGGGCAGCATCGTCCGCTGCCCCGTAATGGGGATCGATTACTCCGGAGAACTGGATCCGGCGCTGATCGCCCTGTCCGATGTTCTTCCTGCGGATCTGTATGATCCGGAAAATATTGATTGAATACCGCCTGACCTGCTTACCGCAGGTCAGGCTTCTTTGTTACAGATAATTCTTCAGATACTGTCCTGTGTAGCTGCCTTCCACAGCAGCCACTTCCTCCGGCGTGCCGGAAGCTACCACATAGCCGCCCTGGTCGCCGCCTTCGGGGCCAAGATCGATGATGTGGTCTGCCGTCTTGATGACGTCCAGATTGTGTTCGATCACCAGCACCGTATTGCCTGCCTCCACCAGCTTCTGCAGCACCTCAATAAGCTTGTGCACATCCGCTGCATGCAGGCCGGTAGTCGGTTCATCCAGAATATAGATAGTCTTTCCGGTGGAAACTCTGGCAAGCTCCGTCGCCAGCTTTACACGCTGCGCTTCACCGCCGGAAAGGGTGGTGCTGGACTGTCCAAGCTTCACATACCCCAGGCCGACTTCCACCATGGTCTGGACTTTCCGGCGAATCTTGGGCAGATTCTCAAAGAAATCCACCGCTTCTTCCGCGGTCATATCCAGAACCTGGGAGATATTCTTGCCCTTATACTGGACTTCCAGAGTCTCTCGGTTATAGCGCGCGCCTTTGCAGACCTCGCAGGGAACGTAAACATCCGCCAGGAAATGCATCTCAATCTTCACAAGGCCATCGCCGCAGCAGGCTTCGCACCGGCCGCCCTTCACATTGAAGCTGAACCGGCCGGGTCCGTAGCCACGCATCTTGGCATCGGCAGTGGAGGCAAAGAGATCACGGATGTCATTGAACAAGCTCGTATAGGTTGCAGGATTGGAGCGGGGTGTTCTGCCAATGGGACTCTGGTCGATGTCAATGACCTTGTCCAGATACTCCATGCCTTCCACGCTGTCGCACAGGCCGGGCCGGGTACGGGCATGGTTCAGTTTGCCAAGCAGCGTCTTGTTCAGCACTTCATTGACCAGGCTGGATTTGCCGGAACCGGATACGCCGGTAACACAGGTCAGTGTCCCCAGCGGTATCGTGACATCCACATTTTTCAGATTATTCTCCCGGGCACCAGTGACCTTCAGATATTCTCCATTGCCGGTCCGCCGGCGGGAGGGCACCGGAATTTTCTTAAAGCCGGACAGATACTGACCTGTCACAGACCGGGGACAATCGATGATATCCTGCAGCGGGCCTGCCGCCACGATCTCACCGCCGTGACTGCCGGCACCGGGACCGACGTCCACAATAAAGTCCGCCGCCCGCATGGTGTCCTCATCGTGCTCTACCACAATCAGGGTATTGCCCAGATCCCGCAGATGCTTGAGGGTTCCCAGCAGCTTGTCGTTATCCCGCTGATGCAGACCGATGGAAGGCTCGTCCAGAATATACAGCACACCCATCAGGGAAGAACCGATCTGGGTGGCCAGGCGGATTCTCTGACTCTCGCCGCCGGACAGCGTCGCCGCCGCACGGGACAGCGTCAGATAACTCAGACCCACATCCGTCAGGAATTTCAGTCGGGATTTGATTTCCCGGACGATCTGCTCCGCAACGGTAGCCATATTGCCCTCCAGGCGGAGATTCTCCATAAAGTTCAGCTCATCGGCAATGCTCATGCGGCAGAACTCCATGATGCCCATGCCGCCCACCGTCACCGCCCGGGCGATATCCGAAAGGCGGTCGCCGCCGCACTGGGGGCAGGGCGCGGAGGCCATGCATTCCTCCAGCTCCTTCCGGGCTGCGTCGGACTGTGTCTCCTTATACCGCCGGGAAATGTTGTTCATGATGCCCTCGAAGGGCTGCTCCAGAACACCCATGCCGTTGCCCCGGTTATAGCTCATCTTCAGCTTCTCGCCTTTGGTGCCGTACAGAATCACGTCCTTCGCTTCCTCGGAAAGCTCGGAGAACGGCACGCTCAGGGAAAAATGGTATTTCTTTGCCAGCGCCTCAAAATACATCCGGAACACACTGTCGGTCCGGGCACTCTGCCAGCCGGAGGCCTGAATGGCGCCCTCCAGAACAGACTTACTCTTATCCGGGATCACCAGATCCGGATCTGCCACCAGCCGGAATCCAAGACCCGTGCAGGAAGGGCAGGCGCCGGCGGGGTTATTGAAGGAGAACATTCTCGGCTCCAACTCCGTCAGGCTGATACCGCAGTCCTCACAGGCATAATTCTGGGAAAAACTCAGCTCTTCTCCGGTGCCAGGCAGCTCGATAATCACGAGTCCGCCGGAATGGGAGCAGGCGGTCTCGATGGAATCCGTCAGGCGGCGGCGAAGGCCTTCTTTCAGAACGAGGCGGTCCACCACCAGTTCGATGCTGTGCTTCTTGTTCTTTTCAAGCTTGATCTGTTCCGTCAGATCGTAGAGGATACCGTCCACCCGGACACGGGCAAAGCCCTGCTTCCGGGCATCCTCAAAGACCTTTACATGCTCACCCTTCTTCGCCCGGATCACCGGGGACAGGACAATGAATCTGGTGCCAATGCCCAGAGCCTCCACCCGGTCCACGATCTGGTCGATGGTCTGCCGGGAGATCTCTTTGCCGCACTTGGGGCAGTGAGGGATACCCACTCTCGCCCACAGAAGCCGCAGGTAGTCATAGATCTCCGTCACCGTACCGACGGTGGAGCGGGGATTTTTGGAAGTGGTCTTCTGATCGATGGATATGGCGGGAGAAAGACCATCGATGGAATCCACATCAGGCTTGTCCATCTGGCCCAGAAACTGCCGGGCATAGGAGCTGAGCGACTCCACATACCGCCGCTGACCTTCGGCATAAATGGTATCGAAAGCCAGACTGGATTTGCCGGAGCCGGACAGTCCCGTGAATACCACCAGCGCGTCTCTGGGGATAGTCAGGTCAATGTTCTTCAGATTGTTTTCTCTTGCACCCTGGATGCGAATCTTATCATTCATAAGCTGCTCCTGTAATTAATGAGAATTTTGTGTCCTATATTATACCACATACCAGTTCTGTTCACAAGAGGAAATGCAAACAAAATTTCGCATCACTCGGAATGCCTGCACAGGCACTGCCTGGTAAAGTGTAATTTGATGTATTGTTTTTCCGAAAATTTCATGATATACTATATGTGGTAGAATTTGCGCCAAAATACTTATGAATTGAATGGTATACTCATCATGAATGAAACATGGTTAATTGTCGGCCTGGGCAATCCCGGCCGTGAATATGAAAAGACCCGCCACAACTGCGGTTTCCGCGCAATCGACGCACTGGCCGATTCTCTGGGCTGCAGGATCGATAAGGCAAAATTCCAGGGCCTCTACGGTCAGGTGAATTATAAGGGCAAGAAACTGATGCTGCTGAAGCCCCAGACCTTTATGAACCTGTCTGGTCGGTCCGTGCTGCAGCTGTCCGCTTATTTCAACATCCCCCCTGCCCGGATTATCGTCATGTTCGACGATATTTCCCTGGTGCCCGGCAGACTGCGCGTCCGGGCTGACGGCTCCGCCGGCGGACACAACGGCATCAAGTCCATCATCCAGGAAATCGGCTCCCAGGCTTTCCCCCGGGTCAAGATCGGCGTCGGCGCCAAACCCAGTCCCGAATTCGATCTGGCAGACTGGGTGCTGTCCACTTTCTCCGCCAGCGAGGAAAAGGCTCTGAAAAACGCGCTGGAATGGGCCGGTGAAGCCGCCCTTGCCATCATCGAGCATGGTGTTCCCGAAGCAGCCAACCGTTACAACGGAAAACAGTAACATAATCCGATCATCACGGAAAGGGGTGGAATATTCCCCTTTCCGCATTGCCACGTGCGGGCAATCCCCGCCGTCGAGGTGAACTATGGAAAAACTCTTATCCATCCTGAAAACGATCCCTGAATATGCTTCCCTG
This sequence comes from Oscillospiraceae bacterium, assembly GCA_017620525.1. Lineage (GTDB taxonomy): Bacteria > Bacillota > Clostridia > Oscillospirales > Oscillospiraceae > Faecousia. Next base: position 25,214 of record JAGAUY010000053.1, read on the forward strand.
CTGGAATCCCTGTCCCGGGGAGAGAGCGCCGCGGTCACCGGCATCGGTCAGATCAACAGAAGCCACATGATCGCGGGCCTGACCACGCACACTTCTGCGCCCATCGTTGTCATCTGCCAGGATGACATCGCTGCCCGACGGCTCCAGGAAGAACTGAAGAGCTTCCTGGCCAATTCCGCGCCCATCTTCCCCAGCCGGGAACTGACATTCTATGACGCGGCCGTTGTTTCCCGGGCCTGGGAGCAGAAACGTCTGCGTCAACTCTACGACCTTGCCCGGAGCAATACCCCTGTGCAAATCTTCACCTGGGAGTCTCTGAGTCAGCGGACCATGCCCAGGGCGGTACTGATGAATGCCGCCTTCACACTGGAAGTCGGCACGGAATACCGGCTGGAAGACCTGCTGGAGCGCCTGGTGTCCTCCGGCTACAGCCGCTGCGGCATGGTGGAAGGCCCCGGTCAGTTTGCCCTTCGCGGCGGTATCCTGGACATCTATTCCCCTGCCGCCGACCGCCCCGTCCGTGTGGAATTCTTCGGCGACGAACTGGATACCATGGGTTATTTTGACCCGGACACCCAGCGGCGTACGGACAATATCGAATCCATGGTGGTCCTGCCTGTGGGCGAGACCCAACCCCGGCTCCATCCCGGCGGCATGGAAGGACTGTGCGCGGATATCTCCCGGCTGATCGCACGGCAGAAGCGGCGCAAGAATATCAACGAAGATCTGGTGGCAACATTGACCAAGGATCTGGAAAAATATGAAAACGGACTGCAAAATTCCGCTTCCGACCGGTATATGGCTCTGATCTATCCGGAAATGGCCACCGCCATGGACTTCATCCCGGCGGATGCCTCTGTTGTGCTCTGCGATCAGGGCAACCTGCGCCGGGCCGCCCGGACCCGCTCCGACGAGATGGGTTTGCAGCTGGACAGCCTGCTGCAGGCAGGACTGGTTGCCGGTGAACTGTGCGACTATGTGTGCCAGTGGGAGGATTTCTGCACCGGACTGCGTGGCCGCACCTGCATCTATTTCGATGCCTTCGGCGGCACCTCCTATCCCGAGGACTGTCCGCCCAAGACCCTGCTTCCCATGACCGCCAAGCAGCTGCCCAGCTACGGCGGAAACCTGGACACTGCCGCCACAGACCTGGCCCACTACCAGAAAATGGAGTTCGGCAGTCTGGTCCTCTGCGGCACCCGCCGCAGAGCGGAGCTGCTGCAGGAAATGCTCAGTGCCAAGGGACTGTCCAGCTTTATCGCGATTCCCCTGAACACCATGCCCAAAGCCGGACAGATCCTCCTTGCCGAGGGAACGATCCCCTACGGCATGGAATACCCCAACTCCCGGCTGGCAATCCTGACGGAGGGTCAGCTCATTGCCAAACAGGCCCCAAAACGGAAGGCAGCCTCCAAAAAGACCGGTTCCACCAACCGTCAGAAGCTCAATTCCTTCACAGACCTGACTCCCGGCGATCTGGTGGTCCACGAGAACTACGGCATCGGCCGGTTTGTGGCCATGGAGCAGATCAAGATGGACGGTGCCGTCAAGGACTACATCAAAATCGCCTACCAGGGTTCTGATACCCTGTTCGTCCCCGCCACCCAGCTGGATCTGGTGAGCAAATATATCGGCGGCGGCGGTGAGGACACCAATGTCAAGCTGAACAAAATCGGCTCCGATGCCTGGCAGAAAACCAAAGCCAAGGCGCGAAAAGCCGCCAAGGATATGGCCGGCGAGCTGATCAAGCTCTATGCCGCCCGGAAACGTCAGGAGGGCTTCGCCTTCGCCGCCGACTCCCCCTGGCAGCGGGAATTTGAGGACAATTTCCCCTACCCAGAGACCGACGATCAGCTGCGCTGCATCGCCGACATCAAGCACGATATGGAATCCCCCATCCCTATGGACCGGCTTCTTTGCGGTGACGTAGGCTTCGGCAAGACCGAAGTGGCTCTGCGTGCTGTTATGAAAGCTGTTATGGATGGCAAGCAGGTGGCGATCCTCGTCCCCACCACCGTGCTGGCGCAGCAGCATTATCAGACCGCTGTAAGCCGGTTCCGCGGCTTCCCGGTAAATATCGACGTGCTCAGCCGGTTCCGCACCGCTGCCCAGCAGCGCCAGACGCTGATGAACCTGCGGGCAGGCAGCGTGGACCTGATTATCGGCACCCATAAGCTGATCCAGAAAAGCGTGGAATACAAGGATCTCGGCCTTCTGATCATCGACGAGGAGCAGCGCTTCGGCGTCAGCCACAAAGAGCGGCTGAAGGAAATCTCCAAGGGTGTGGACGTGCTGACCCTCTCTGCCACTCCCATACCCAGAACACTGAATATGGCCCTCTCCGGCATCCGCGATATGTCCACCATCGAAGAGCCTCCCGCCGACCGGTATCCGGTCCAGACCTTCGTCATGGAGCATAACAACGCCATCATCGACGATGCCATCCGCCGGGAGATCGAGCGGGGCGGACAGGTCTATTACCTGCACAACCGGGTGGAGACCATCGATCAGGTGGCATCTGCCATGCAGCGCCGGATTCCCGGTCTGAGCGTGGCCGTTGCCCACGGACAGATGAGCGAAGAAGCCCTGGGCGATGTGATGCATGCCATGGCTGACGGCGATATCCAGGTGCTGGTGTGCACCACCATCATCGAGACCGGACTGGACATTCCCAATGCCAACACACTGATCATTGAGAACGCGGACCGCTTCGGCCTGTCCCAGCTGCACCAGCTTCGGGGCCGCGTTGGCCGTTCCACCCGCCATGCCTATGCCTATTTCACTTACCGTCCCGACAAGCAGCTGTCGGAAGTCGCGGAGAAGCGCCTGAGCGCCATCCGTGATTTTGCGGAATTCGGCTCCGGCTTCAAGATCGCCATGCGCGACCTTGAGATCCGCGGCGCCGGCAATCTGCTGGGTTCCGAGCAATCCGGCCATATGGCCAGCGTCGGTTATGATATGTACCTGAAGCTGCTGGACGAGGCGGTTCTGGAGGAAAAGGGCGAAGCTCCCAAGGAACCGGACTGCACCGCCGACCTGAACGTCACTGCCAACGTGGACAAAAACTATGTCGCCCGGGGCGAAGAGCGGATGGATCTATACCGCCGCATGGCTGCGATCCGGAATCAGGAAGATGCGGACGATCTGCTGGACGAAATCGTAGACCGCTACGGAGAGCCTCCGAAGGGTGTCCTGAATCTGATCGACATCGCGCTGCTGCGCGCCAACGCCCGCAAACTCGGCATCAAGGATATCAAGCAGAAGGCCGGCGACGTGCTGTTTACCCTCGTCAATCTGAATTTTGACGCGGTAGGCAGCCTCTGTGCGGATCCCGATTATAAGAACCGGGTTCTGTTCGTCGCCAATGCCAAAGAACCCACTCTGCGCCTGAAACTGGCCCCGGGTGTGGACAGTCTGAAGCAGTCCAAGGTCTTTGTGCAGCGCTATACCGACTTCAGCAAATCTTAATCTTCGGTTCATCAGAAGCATATTGAAATCTTTAGAATTTGTGGTACAATATACCGAAAATTAAACTATATTAAGGAGATGATCAACTTGGCAAAAGGAAAATTCTCTCAGCCCCGCAGCGGGTCTTCCGGACGGAATCCGGGTACCGACCGCTATCAGGGCACTGCCGGTCACAGCTCTTCCCCATATGACGAATACTACACCCCAAAATTCCAAAAAAACCGCAAGATCCTGTGGATCAGCGTCTGCGCCGCTGCTGTGGTGCTGCTTCTTGTCATCATTGCCGGCATCTGGTTCTTTGCCAGCGGCAATGCTGACAACGGTCTGATCCTGGACAACGTCACCGCTGCCGGTGTGAATCTGGGCGGAATGACCAAAAAGGAAGCAAAATCCGCACTGCACCGGGCAACAGATCTGACCTATACCCAGGAAAACATGGTCATTGAACTGCCGGATGTAACACTGGAGCTCTCTCCCGCCGACACCGGCGCCCAGCTGGACGTGGATGCCGTAGTGGATGCCGCTTACAGCTATGGCCGCACCGGCACCCGGGAGGAACGGGAAAAGGTTCGGGCAGAAGCCCTGACCACCTCCTACCCCATCGCCCTGCTGCCCTATCTGAATCTGAATCTGGACTACATCCGCAGCCAGCTGGATGCTTACGGCAGCAGCTTCAACAGTGTTTACGCGCCCTCCTCTGCTGCTATGGAAGGCCAGATGCCTCAGCTGGACGCATCCAAGGACGATTTTGACGCTGAAGCCCCCTGCCAGATCCTGGTGATCGAAATGGGCACCCCCGGTCGGAATGTGGACATCGACAGTGTCTACAATCAGGTTCTGGATGCCTACAGCTTCAACACCTTCCTGGTCACTGCGGAAATGAGCGGTGAAGAGAGTTTCCCCGAACCCATCGACCTGATGGACCTGTATGATGAATACTGCTCTGATCCCGTGGATGCTGCCATGGATACCGAAACCTTTGAGGTAACCCCCGAGATCTACGGTTATGCTTTCGATCTGGAGGAAGCCCGGAAATTGCTGGAAGAAGCGGTCTACGGCGATATCCTCGAGATCCAGATGGAATATGTCCTGCCCGAAGTCAAGGGCGAGGAGCTCTCCGGAATGCTGTTCCGGGATGTTCTGGCTTCCTATGAGACCGAACACACCAAGGACGAAAACCGCAACACAAACCTGCGTCTGGCCTGCGAAGCCATCAACGGCATGGTTCTGGAACCCGGTGAGACCTTTGACTACAACAAGGCTCTGGGCAAGCGCACCGCCGAAAAGGGTTACAAAGCCGCTTCCGCATACAGCGGCGGTCTGACCGTTCAGTCCATCGGCGGCGGCATCTGCCAGGTCTCCTCCACCCTGTACTACTGCACTCTGGTTGCTGATCTGGAGATCGTTACCCGTCAGCCTCACAGCTTTGTCTCTTCCTACATGCCCATGGGCATGGATGCCACCGTCAGCTGGGGCGGTCCTGAGTTCCGCTTCAAAAACAGCACCAATTACCCCATCCGCATCGAGGCGGAAGTCTCCGACGGCAAGGTTAAGATCAAGCTCATCGGCACCGATGAGAAGGATTATTACATCAAGATGGAGTACGAGGTCATCAGTACTGTCACCCCCACCACCGAATATGTGGAAGTTCTGGCCACCGACAATCCCAACAACTATCGCGAAGGCCAGATCATTGCCACTGCTTACACGGGTTATACCGTCAAGACTTACAAGTGCCGGTATGACAAGCAGACTGATGAGCTGATCTCCCGCGATTTTGACCGTACCTCTACTTACAAGCACCGCAACAAGCAGATCGCTACCATCGTCAGCGAGACCACCCCTCCCACGCAGCCGACCACACCCCCCGAGACCACGGCGCCTACGGCTCCTCCCGCAGCACCCACGGATCCCCCCGTCGTGCCCACGGATCCCCCCGCAGCACCGACAGATCCCCCCGTCTCCGATGGCGGTGTCTCCGAAGGATAATAAAAAAGGACGCATTCATACGAATGCGTCCTTTTTGTTTATTTAGCGCGGATGTCCAGATGATAATCCACGATACCGGCAGCGCTGTTTTCAATGTCGATGCCGTAGATCAGGTCGATCATGCCGCCCGCAGGGGTGATGTCAAAGAACACCCGCTGGGCACAGACCGTGATCATCAGGGTGCCGATATCCATCTGATATAATGACTCGTGATATACGCCCTCCTGGAACACCATCTGGGAATGGAGCTTGCCGGTGCGGGTCAGGGTGACCTTACCCGGTTCCACCCGGAAAGTCGTGGTAACGCCCCGAAGACCAGTCAGTTCCGTCTCTTCATAGCTGATGTCCCAGCCGCCGCTGCGCAGTTCCATGGTTCCTTCCGTCACCAGTTCGATCACATCCGGTTCCTGCCCGTCATAGGATTGTCTGCCGCAGACTGACAGCACAACAGGTATTTTCATTCACAGGCCTCCTGGGCAAGTTCCAGCAGTTGATCGATCAGCTGGCTGTAGGGAATGCCGCTGGCTGCGAACAGCTTGGGGTACATGGAAATGGAAGTAAAGCCGGGCAGTGTATTGATCTCATTGAACACGATGCGGTTATCCGCATGGGTCACGAAGAAATCGACACGGGACAGACCCTGGCAGCCGATGGCGCTGTAGACCTTCACTGCCATCTCCCGTACCTGCTCTTCCACATCCTCGGATATCCGGGCAGGGATATAGGCAGTGGAGGTATCGTTAACATACTTGGCATCGTAGTCATAGAACTCGGCGCCGGAATCGATCTCTCCGCAGACGGAAGCCACAGGGTTGTCATTGCCCATAACCGCCACTTCGATCTCACGGCCATCGATGAACTCCTCCACCAGGATTTTTTCGTCAAACTGGGCAGCAGCATGGAGCGCCTTCTCCAGCGCGCTGCGGTCAGCAGCCTTGGAGACGCCCACAGAAGAGCCGGTACCGGCAGGCTTGACGAACACAGGATAGCTGAACTTCTTTTCCAGAGCGGCGATCACATGATCCATATGATTCTCCAGCTCATTGGCACGGACCAGGTACCACGCCGCCTGGGGCACACCTGCGTGATCCACCACCAGCTTGGTCAGCGTCTTATCCATGGATACGGCGGAGGCTGCAATATGGGGACCCACATAAGGGATACCGGCCAGCTGCATCAGGCCCTGGACGGCGCCGTCTTCGCCGTTTTCACCGTGGAGGACCGGGAACACCACATCGATCCGTTCCCGGACCACACAGTCGCCCTCAAAGCGGAACAGACCCTGGCCCCGGATGGGAGAGATGGTGCCGCGGCAGTTTTTGGGGTTGTGGAGCCATGCGCCGCTGGGCAGCTCGGAGTAATCGTCACCACCGTAGATGATCCAGTCACCATCCTTTGTGATGCCAACAGGGAATACATTATACTTTTCGTGGTCAATGTTGTTCAGAACGGACTCGGCAGAGCGCAGGGAAACCTCATGCTCCGGGCTCATGCCGCCGAACAGAACGCAAACGCTGAGTTTTTTCAAAACAATCGCCTCATTTATTTCAGAATATAATTTTACAATTTCCATCTGGAAATTTGGAGATTCAATGCTATAATAGGTGCAATGTCTGCTGCGGGGAGGAATCGCAATGCAAATTGATCTGACGTCCAAAGAATTCCGGCTTCTGCTGGATATGGTATATATCGGAAACTGGGTTCTCAACTCCACCAGAGGGGACGACCGCTTCAAAGAATATGACGACATCGAAAGCAAGCTTTTCGCCCTGTGCAAAAACACAAAGCTAAGGGTACTTGCAGAGGACTGGGAAGGCATCTGCATCCCTTCCAAAGCCTATGCCGAGGGCGGCATCCATGAAGCCATCGCCTACTATGAGGATAATGTCTTCTATGAGATTCTGGCAGAGGAGCTGTCCCGCCGGGATATGGAATATCCGGTCATCAGCGAGGATAACTACGACGAGATCATCACCAGAATGGACCGCTATATGAGCGAATTTCAGTCCTCGGGACTGGACCATCTGGTGCTGGAAGATTGATTTCTTTTAAGAAACGTGCCGCATAATGCGGCACGTTTTTCTTTTTTACAGCAGCGCTTCGCCGGCGCGGTAGATATCGCCTGCGCCAATGGTCAGCACGATATCGCCCTCCCGGGCATTCTCCCGGATCCAGGCAGTCACCTCAGGCAGCGTCTCACAGAAGACAGCACCGGGGATCTGCTCCACCAGGTCCGCAGAGGAGATGCCGACGGTGTTGCGTTCCCGGGCGGCATAGATCTCTGCCAGGACCACCTGATCGGCCCGTCTCAGTTCCCGGACGAAATCATCGAACAGCGCCTTGGTGCGGGTGTAGGTGTGAGGCTGGAATGCCACGACCATCCGCTTATAGCCCATGGTGCGCACTGCATCGATGGTAGCAGCCAGTTCGCCGGGATGATGGGCATAGTCATCATAGATGTCCGCGCCGTTAAACTTGCCCTTGAACTCCATGCGGCGGCCGGCGCCGTGGAACGAAGCCAGGCCCCGGGCAGTGATGTCTCCGGGGATACCCATCATCCAGGCTGTACCGGCAGCAGCCAGCGCATTGATGGCATTGTGCTTGCCCACAACACCCAGATTCAGGTGGCAGTAGTATTCACCGTCGCAGATCACATCGTAGCTGCGGTAATCATCGGTGATGTTCTTCACATGTACAAGGTTATGCTCGCTCAGGCCGAAGCTGACATATTTCAGACCCTTCATGGCATCCACCGTATTGACATCGTCGCCATTGGCCAGGATGCCGCTCTTGGAGGACTCTGCAAACTGATGGAAAGACTTCTCAATGTCGCCCAGATCCTTGAAGTAATCCAGATGGTCCTCCTCAATGTTCAGGACCACAGCCAGCGTGGGGAAGAAATTCAGGAAGGAATCGCAGTACTCGCAGCTTTCCATAACAATGGTGTCGCCGCTGCCCACCCGGTGACCGGCATGAAGCAGAGGCAGGTAACCGCCGATCATAACCGTGGGGTCCCGCTGGGCCTCCATCATGATATGCGTCACCATGGAAGTTGTGGTGGTCTTTCCGTGGGTGCCGGAAATGCAGATGGCATTTTCATAGGACTTCATGATCTCGCCCCAGGCCTGTGCCCGCTCAAAAACGGGAATGCCCGCAGCACGGGCGGCAGCGATCTCAGGATTGTCGTTGTGGGCAGCTGCGGTGCGGATGATGCAGTCTGCGCCGCGGATGTTTTCCGCCCGGTGACCGATGGCCACATCGATGCCCTTGGAGATCAGTTCATCTGTAGAGACAGAAGCATTCATATCAGAACCGGTAACCAGAACACCCATTCCCTTCAGCACCAGACCCAGAGGGCGCATGGAAACGCCGCCGATGCCGACCAGATGGACATGCTTGCCGGGTTCAAAATAAGCTTCGATATTTTTATTGTGTTTAACCATTCATTCAGTTCTCCCGATCGTGGTTTCAAATAATATAGCCGTAATATTATATAGCATCCTTAAGAAATTTACAACTACAATTATTTGCATTTTCCTGCTTTTGTGCAGTTTTTTCCCGGGTTTTCCACCCAAAAGAAACAGATGTCCTCCGAAGCAGTCCCTTGTATACAAAATAAGGACTCCCTTAGGGAGTCCTTATTTCAGAAATCAGGCCTTTTTCTTCTGGACCGCACGGATTACCAGCAGGACCGCAAAGAGCAGAACCAGGCTGATGGGCAGCACGATCAGCGCATTCTGGATATAACCTGCCAGAATGAATCCCACAAAGGAGACACCGGCTGCAACCATAGCATAGGGCAGCTGGGTGCTGACATGGTTGATGTGGTCACACTGACCGCCGGTGGATGCCATGATGGTAGTGTCGGAAATAGGAGAGCAGTGATCGCCGCAGACCGCACCGGCCAGGCAGGCGGAAACAGCGATGATCATCAGCTCGCCGCTGGGGAACACGGAGCAGACGATGGGCAGCAGCACACCGAAAGTGCCCCAGGAAGTGCCGGTGGCGAATGCCAGAAACACAGCGATGATAAACACAATCGCAGGCAGCAGATTTGCCATACCGGCAGCGCTGACGCGGACAAATTCTGCCACGAAGACCTTGGCGCCCAGGTTGTTGGTAACACCGGACAGGGTCCATGCGAAGGTCAGAATCAGCATTGCGGAGACCATCAGCTTAAAGCCGTCAGCCAGAGACTCGGTAAACTGCTTCAGGGTGATGACCTTCCGGGGGATATACAGCACGAAAGTGAACATCAGCGCGATGAAGGAACCAAGGACCAGACCCACGGAAGCATCGGAATTGCCGAACGCATCAACGAAGTTCAGGTAAGAACCGGATTCTGCATCGAAGAAGCCGCCGGTATAAACCATCGTCATGACGCAGGATACGATCAGCGCAATGATGGGCAGGATCAGGTCGATAACCTTGCCATTGGAGTTGGCTTCCATCTTATCGGCATCGGCATAGGGACGGGCAGCGGTGGTATACAAGTCACCGTTCTTTGCATTCTCCTCATGGATACGCATCTTGCCGAAATCGAAGCTCATCAGTGCCATCATGATCATCATGGCGATGGTCAGCAGGGCATAGAAGTTATAGGGAATGGAGCTGATAAACAGCTTCAGGCCCTGGCCCTCAGGAGCCACACTGGAAACAGCGGCAGCCCAGGAAGAGATAGGGGCAATGATGCAGACGGGTGCAGCGGTGGCATCGATGATGTAGGCCAGCTTGGCACGGGAAATGCCATGCTTATCAGTAACGGGTCGCATAACGGAACCGACCGTCAGACAGTTGAAATAATCGTCGATGAAGATCAGGCAGCCCAGCAGCGTGGTGGACAGCAGCGCACCTGCCTTGGACTTGATATGCTCAGCAGCCCAGCGGCCGTAAGCGGCACTGCCGCCGGCTCTGTTGATCAGGCTGACCATCATGCCCAGCACCACCAGGAAAATCAGGATACCCACGTTCCAGGAATCGGAAAGCTTGCCGATCATCACATCGAAGGTATTGGTGATCATACCCCAAATATTGAAGTTGGAGTACAGCAGCGCACCGGACAGAATGCCGATGAACAAAGAGGAATAGACCTCCTTGGTAATCAGTGCCAGAGCAATGGCGATGATGGGAGGCAGCAGCGACAGGATCGTGGCATAGCTGCCGATGGATTCGCGCATGGTAGAAATGGAGGCATTGATGTTTTCTTCGAAGTTCTCATCCACACCAACATTGTCGGAATAACCGTCCAGATATTCCAGAGCCTGGTCGGGGTCGGAATAGTCGGCGGCGCTGGCGGTCATGGCGAAGCAGCCGATCAGAGCTGCAATCATCAGAACCAGCAGCAGGGTTCTCATAGTCTTTCTCATAGAATCGTCCTTTCTTCTTTCATGGCTGCCCTGAGCAGGACAGTCCAAACAAAAAACCGCGAATCCTGGAAGACTCCAACATTCACGGTCAGCGGGCACGATCGCCCAAGGACGACGAATGATAGCGCTCCACATCAGTGACAGCCCGGCGGATCTTCTCCGACGGTCCAGCGCCCGCTGCCCGGGAAAGCAGCCTGCGCTTCGGCGGTTCGCCCCTTCCCCCAGCCGGAAAACCCGTTCCGTCTGACCGGGGTACTCATGCGCACCGCACCTCTATCGATTCACAGTATTTTATTCAACGAGCCGAGTATATCACCGAAACTCGCCCGTGTCAACAGGAAACGACCATATTTCCGCATTTTCTTCAACTTCTTCTGCCAATTTCCCCCGCAACTGGCCCTTGTTTTCAAACCGGAGGCATGATATGATGAAACCATCAAAATTCAACGGGAGGAACTATCATGAAAAAACGACTGCCGGCACTGCTGCTTTGCTTCTGCCTGCTGATTTCCCTGCTGTCTGTCGGCGCCACAGCCGCCGCACAAACCATGTCCCGGCACGACATCGTGGATTCCACATACGGCTATACCTATTACGTCAATGATCTGGAAACCGATGCATCCGTCAATTTCAACGATGTCATCACACCGCCGGAGGGCGGCGCCACCGTCGTCATCTATTTTTCCGCAGGCTGCTCCAACAGTTCCCATCTGATCAGCCAGCTGGCCCGCTATCCCTGGATCGCTCACGAGAGCATCAAGATCGTAGCCCTCGAGAGCAGAGGATCCGATCAGGCTTCCACCCAGAACTTCGCCGATACCTATGCCGCCGGCGCAGAAGATTACATAGACTTCTACTACAATGATTCCCGCAGCCATATGTGGGACTCCCTCAGCCAGTTCTGCAGTGACAGCACCATCTACTTCCCCGTTGTCACCATTCTGACCCAGTCCGGCAGTGTCCGGACCATCAACTACGGCGACTGCGCGATGGCCTCCTCGACTATGCTGTATAATTCTCTGGCTGCGCTTCTGCCTGATTTTGCAGAAAGCACCACCAATGAACTGCCCGGTGTCGTCAATGTCACCGTCACCGGCACCAAGATTTACTCCGAGGCCGCCGATGTTTACACCCTGGTCAATCAGAACCGCAGCGCCAACGGTGTCAGCCAGGTGAGCTACAATGCCACCCTGACAGAGCTTGCCATGCAGCGCGCAGCTGAGATCGCCGTCTTCTACAGCCATACCCGTCCCGATGGAAACCACTGTTCCACCGTCGCTGATGGGGTATACAGCTATACAACCTTCGGCGAAAACATCGCAGCAGGTCAGGCCGATGCCGCAGACGTTATGGACTCCTGGATGAATTCCGAAGGCCACCGGGCCAACATCCTCAATTCAGGCTACACCCAGATCGGTATCGGCTGCTATGTCAGCAATGACACCTGCTACTGGGTCCAGCTCTTCGGCAACAGCACCACCGACACCGCTGTCACCACCAGGACCGCCGATACCCTGGAGCAGGTCCCGGTGCGGATCCAGGAAAGCCTGCTGAGCCTCTTTCCCGCTGACGTCACCGAACGGGACATCGCGCTGGATGACACCTACACCACAGCTCTGATCAACACCAACCAGGGCACCGGCGGCGATTATTTCAAGTCCATTCTGATCCCTGAAAGCATCAGCGTGGATGCCGCGCTGGCTGATGTCACCGTCGGTGAGGACGGTCTGATCACGTTTACCCCCAAGGCCCAGGGTCAGTGCGATCTGCTCCTGAAAGCTTATGCATCCCAGACTTCTTCCATCGGCTACCGATTCAACATCGTCGATGAAGTATACTACGACGTGATCCTGAACTCCTGCCCGGGCGGCACTGTCACCGCAAATTATACCCGCGCCGCTGAAGGTACTCTTATCAAAATCTACTACTATCCCGATGAAGGCTATGAACTTTCCGCCCACGAACTGGTCGTGCTGGAGGGCAACAGCATCAGCTATGGCCATGCACTGAATTATTACCAGTTCTATATGCCTGCCAGCGATGTGGAATTCACCCCAGTTTTCACGAAGCTCCCCAGTGCCTACCATGACATCAGCCTGAGCTGCAGCACCGGCGGCACCGCTTCCCTGAACACCACCACCGCCGGTGCCGGCGAGACTGTCTATCTGACCGTTTCCCCCGACGAGGGCTATTATCTGGCGGACAAGAGCCTCAGCGGCATCACGCAGCTTCAGGATCTGGGCGGAGGAATGTACTCGTTCACCATGCCCGATAACGATGTATCCATCACCCTGACCTTTGCAAAAGGTTCCTCCGGCGACTCCGGCGAGCCGGAAGGCAATCCCATCACCCTGACCTACAATTCCGAGGGCGGCAGCGCTTCCCTCAGTGCCTCTTCCGCCAAGGAAGGTGAGACCGTCTACCTGACCATCACCCCAAATACCTGCTATTATGTATCCAACCGCCGCATCAGCAGCAGCGGATCCTTTGACGGGCTGACCGACCTGGGCAACGACATCTACAGCTTCACGATGCCCTCCGGCGCCCTGTCCATCGAACTGACCTTCACCGCCAACCACGGAAGCACGAAGATCTCCGGCGCGCTTGATGCTACCTGCACCGCCCCCGGATACACCGGTGACAAGGTCTGCAGAAACTGCGGCGAGATCCTGACCCCGGGCCAGGAGATTCCCGCCTCCGGCCACAGCTACAGAGCCGTTGTTACCGCCCCCACCTGTACCGAGGGAGGTTTCACCACCTACACCTGCGGCACCTGCAGCGACAGCTATACCGCCGACGAAACCGCCGCTGCGGGTCATACCTATGACGCTGGCATCGTAACCGCACCTACCTGCACCACCGAAGGCTTCACGACCCACACCTGCACCATCTGCGGCTACAGCTATCAGGCAGATTATGTGTCCGCCCTGGGCCATGAGATGGCTACCGACGAAGCCGTGGCCCCCAGCTGCAGCGCAGCCGGTCTGACCGCTGGTGCACACTGCGCCGTCTGCGGCGAAATCCTGATCGCTCAGGAGACGGTTCCCGCTCTGGAGCACAGCGTCATCCCCGATGACGGTGTTCCCGCCACCTGTACCGAACCCGGTCTTTCTTCCGGCAGCCACTGCGGAGTCTGCGGCGCTGTTCTGATCCAGCAGACCGTGATCCCCGCTCCGGGACATCAGTACGAAGGGAAGATCTGCACACGCTGCGGCGCAGAAAATCCCTACGATAATCCCTTCTCCGACGTGATCAGCGGTACTTACTATTACGAGCCAGTCATGTGGGCCGTAAAGAACGGCATCACCACAGGCCTCTCCCCCACCATCTTCGGTGTCGATGAAAACTGCACCCGCGCCCAGTTCGTTACTTTCCTGTGGCGCTCCATGGGAAGTCCCGAACCCACCGCCACGGTCAATCCCTTTGAGGATGTTGAAAACGGGCAGTTCTACTCCAAAGCCGTTCTCTGGGCCGTTGAGAAGGGAATCACCACAGGCCTCTCACCCACCACATTTGGCGTCAATGATCCGTGTACCCGCGCACAGGTGGTCACATTCCTGTGGCGCGCTGCCGGAACTCCTGCGCCCGCTGCCGCAGGCACACCTTTCGAAGACGTTCTGGATAACCAGTTTTACTCCACAGCCATCGCCTGGGCCGTCGAGGAAGGAATCACCACAGGCCTGTCCTCCTCTGTTTTCGGCGTCAACATCCCCTGCAATCGCGCTCAGGTAGTCACATTCCTGTACCGCAGCGCAGTCAAAGACTAAACGCGGTATTTCGCAGCAAGAGAAGACCTGCACCGGGAGACAAGGGGAAATCAGAGAATAAGAACAATCAACCCCCTGAAAATGTCCTGAAATCTTCGGATTTCAGGACATTTTTTCATCTTGATATTGCGCAGCGGAACAGAAGATGATAAACTAAAAGTGATTATTGATACATCCTGGATACTGGGAGGCTTTAAGCATGAAACAACGGACAAGACTGATCGCAATGCTTCTTGCGGTGATGACAGTGGTGCAGATGCTGCCCCTGAACGTACTGGCAGCGCAAGAAAAACCGGATGAGGCCACGCAGACCCGGATTTCTCAGGTGGTTCAGGCAGAGCCATCTGCCCAGGCAGTTCAGCCTGCTGCTGAGCCGGAGCCTGAAATTCCGGAAACAGAACCTGCTGCCGCAATGACGGAGCCGGATTACGGCGTCGCTGCGGTGTCGGATGATGCCGGTTTTTCCTGGACCCTGGAAGAAGGCGTGCTGACCATCAGCGGTGCCGGTGAAATGCCCTGGTCGGATACCTCTGTGCCCTGGTATGGCCAGAAGGACACGGTGACTTCGGTGGTCATCGGGGACGGGATCACCAGAATTTCAAGCGCATTCGGTACACATTCCGCACTGACGGAAGTAACGATTGCGGATTCGGTCACCGGGATCCAGGGTGGTGCGTTTCAGGAATGTACTGCCCTGAGGGAAATTGACCTCCCCGCAGGGATTACCCATCTGGAATCGGACATATTCTGGGGCTGTACTGCGCTGGAGCGGGTAGGACTTCCCGCCGGTCTGACCACCATCGACAACAATGTTTTTCTGGACTGCGCTTCTCTGAAGTCCATTGACCTGCCGGACAGCATTGACTACATTGGCCTGAGCGTCTTTGAAAATTCCGGTCTGGAGTCTGTCCGGCTGCCCAAATCCCTGCAAACGATCTATCACTATACCTTCAGCGGCTGCACCAGTCTGAAAAGCGTGGTGATTCAGGAGGGACTGCTGGGTATCCAAAATGAAGCCTTCAAGGGATGCACCGCGCTGGAGAGCATCAACTTCCCTTCTACCCTGGAGAACATCTATGCCAATGCCTTCCGGGGTTGCACCGGTTTGAAGGAACTTACCATACCCGCCGGAACACACATTTACTCCAACGGTTATGATTATTCGGATGCGTTCAGCGGCTGCACCGGCATCACCAAAGTCACCGTCATGGACGGCGCTGATAGCATCGGCGGCTTCCATGGCTGCACCGCGCTGGCAGAAGTGATCCTGCCGGACAGCGTAACCACCATCAGTGAGGGTGCTTTTGAAGGCTGCACCAGTCTGAGCCGGATCAATATGCCCACCAGTCTTGAGATCATCGGATACAATGCGTTCAAAAATTGTACCGGCATTACCCAGGTGGATCTGCCTGGGAATCTGAAGCAGCTGGGTGGCCTTGGCGGTACGGGTATCACCGAGATCGTGATCCCGGATACCGTGACACACCTGTTTGACGGAGCGTTTACCGGATGTCTGCAGCTGAAAACCGTCAAGATGTCCGGCAGCCTCACCAGCACAGGTTATAGTACATTCAGCGGCTGCACTGCCCTGGAGCATGTTGAACTGCCTGCGGGAGTGGTCAGCATCGAGCACTATACCTTCAAGAGCTGCGCATCGCTGCAGGAGATTGATATTCCTGCCGGAGTCACATCCATCGGTATGTCTGCGTTCAACGGCGCGGGCATGAAAGAACTGACGCTTCCCGGAAAGATTACAAGTTTTGGAGATTATGCGTTCAGCAACTGCGCCAACCTGGAAACGGTGACCTTGGGAGAGGGACTTACAACGCTGGGTGAGAAGACCTTCTCTGACTGTATCAATCTGAAGACTGTGATCTTCTCCAGTACCATGAAGGACACGGGTTCCTATGCCTTCGAGAACTGCTCCAGCCTGGAGACGCTGCAGCTGAACGAGGGACTTGAGCACTTCTCCGGCATCAGCGGCTGTATGGCTCTGAAAGAAGTGACGATCCCTTCGACCCTGACTTCCGGCAGCTTCGGCGGAAGCGGACTGGAACGGGCGATCATTGCCGATGGCATGGAAACGATCCCGGGCAGCCTGTTCTACAACTGTGAGCTTCTGACGCAGGTTGCGATCCCTGACAGTGTGACAGCCATCGGCGCCTCCGCCTTCGCCTACAACACAGCGCTGGCTTCCATCGATATTCCCGACGGCGTTACCACCATCGGAGCCGGAGCGTTTCAGGGCTGCACAGCCCTGGTGGCGATTACCCTTCCCGCGGGGCTCGCTGCCATTGAGCAAGAAACATTTTCTTACTGCGGCGCGCTGGGTACCATCGTGATCCCGGAGGGTGTTTCCAAGATCGGTGACCGGAGCTTCTCCAACTGCAAGGGTCTGACCGAAATTACGATTCCCGGATCGGTCACATCTATTGGCTACTATGCCTTCTACAACTGTACCGGTTTGCTGGAAGTGATCCTTCAGGACGGTGTGCAGACCATCGACTATGCCTTCCGCAACTGTACGGCTCTGACCAGAATTGAGATTCCTGCGTCGGTCACTTCCATCAATGCGTCCGCTTTCTACAACTGCAAGGATCTGACCATCTATGCGGTTCCCGATTCCTATGCCTGGACCTACGCCGAAGAACACGGCATTCCGGTGGTCAACTCCCTTCTGGGCAGCAATGAACTGATCCTGACGGTTCTGGGCAGCGACGGCAGCACGCTGACATCCGGATATACCGTCAACTGGTATGAAGGGGATGGAGATGAGATCATCGCCTCCGGCAACACCCTCAGCGGTGTTGATACCGGGAACATGAACTATGAATACGAGATTCTGCTCGATGAGGAGCTGAGCTATCAGTACTACCAGCCTGTCCGCTGTGCCGCGGCGGAACTGGAGGAAATCCATTCTCTGATCCCCATCGGTACCGTCAGCGTCGCCGGCTCTGTTACCGATGCAGATGGAGCGGCTCTGTCCGGCGCAGAAATTGAAATCACCCAAACCTATAACGGCCAGCATACCAAGACTATTTCCGCAGTTACCGACGGATCGGGAAGGTTCACAATTCAGCTTGCAGCGGTGGAGATCACCGCGGCAGTCTCCGCCCAGGGTTATTTCTCCCGGACGGTGGGCATGAATCTGGAACTGAAATCCGGCAGCTATGATATGGCAGCTGTCGCCCTGAGTCCCGTTTCCGGAAACAAGGTCACGCTGTCTATCCAGATGCAGGGAGCCTGCGGCTCCGATGAAATGCCTGTGTATCAGTATGTTGCAGCAGAAGATCTGACCTTCACGGTACACAATATCAGCCGCAATCAGGCGGTAACGGAGCTGGAATACCGGCATCCCGATCTGCTGCTGAGCAAAACCCAGGTTGCGGCCGGGGAGCAAATCCGCGTCACCGTCACGGATCCCAGAGGCCAGATGCCGCCGCAGTCCGTCACATTGACTCTTGACGAAAATGCCTGCGGCGAGGAGACGATCTTCCTTGTGGAGCGGGGCGGCTTTGAGATCAGCGGCCTTGCCGGCGCAGAGCGGGCCTATGTGATGATCTTCGAGAGCAGTGGAAATCTCCGGACCACGGTATCCATTGATGGAGCCTATCGCGCGGAAAATCTGCCCGCGGGGCAGTATCAGCTGGTCATCGTGCAGGATAACGATGTACTGCGCAGCGCAGCCAACATCAGCGTTCTGACAGAACTGGGGCTGCGCTCCGGTACGGACTACGCGCTCAAGAGCATCACCGTATCGAATGGACTGATCCTGGACCTGGGAACTGTGAGTGTCCCGGTCCTGAATACGGCGAAGTTCTGCTATACGGTTTCTGAGAATACATCTGTCACCGCCAATTATCAGAAGACTTACCCCGGCAAATATGTTATGCTGCGGCTGGAATATGAGATCGATCCCGCTTATCAGACTTCCGGACATTCTCTGACCATTGAGCTTCCGGAGCATATGGATCTGCGCAGAGACAGCGTGACTCTCAACGGCAAAAGTGTCGTCTTCAGCGAAAGCGGCAATACGGTCAAGGTGAATACCGGCGCGTCTTCCGGTGTTGTGCGCTGCTATGTCAGCAGCAGCGCCGTGGGAGACTACGCAATCAGCAGCTATCTGGGCTTTACCCTGAACGGCACCGCCCTCAAGCAGCCGATCGGCACTGCTTCCCTGGAGATCAGTGCCGGTGAGATCACAGTGCCCGAGCGGACCGCCATGACAGCCATCACCGTCCGTGGCGAAACGATCCCCAATTCCGACGTGCAGGTCTATGCCAACGACGAACCGGTCGGCACCACGACCTCCAATGCCGCCGGCGGTTGGAGTGTCAGCATTCCGCTGAATAATCATTATTCCCGCTCTGCCTATGAAATCTCTGCAGTCATTTCCAGCGAGGACCAGGATTACAGGACTGACAGCAAATGGGTGCTCTATGACGCAGGTCTTGCCGAACTGTCCTCGGTGACCATGCACAATACCGACAGCCATGGCGGTCACGAGATAACGGTCTTCGATTTTAAGAATCCCCAGAGCCTGAAGGTATACAGCGCTTATCCGGGAATTTATCCCACATTCAGCTTCATTGTCACCTTTACCGGCGGCGATGATACGGTGATCAAAAATGTCAAAGTGATCACCCGGGATACCAATGGGCGCAATCACACCGTCAACTGTGAATACACAGGAGGAAACTGGGTCGGTGCTGCACAGTATCACACTGTCAGCGACCTGCCGGTAGCTATCGGTGTGCAGTATGATCTGGTGGAATACAACGAGGAGCCTGTTATGGATGCCGAACGTACCCGGGACGCTGAAGCGGCCATTGCCGAAGCGGAAAAAGAATTGGAAGACCTGAGGACTTCCATGACGGTCACGGATGCGCCGGATTACACAACCATGACCAACGAGGAACTTCTGACAGAACTGGAGTCTCTGGTGGCCCAGGAGGATCAGCTTGCTGCTGATTCGGATTACCAGATCGCATCGACTCTGATGGAGTTGAATGCCGAGATCCAGCAGCAGGGGGATTCCTTTGTGGTGAGCATAGGCGATATGGGAACCACCATGAAGCTGAGAACCCCGGAAACCACCGATCACGACACCCTGGTGGCGGAGGGATACACAGCCATCGCCTCCACCGACGGCAGCTATGTCTATCAGAAAGATGAGGGCGGAACAGTCACATATGTTGATCCTGTAAACGGGATCCTTCTGACCGCCCAAAGTACGGCGGCAGCCTCCCGCAGCGGCAACAGCGGCGATGCTTTTGAGCAGCTGCAAAATGCCGTCTCGACCGCCAGAGATTGGCTGGGCAACCTGGCCTCTTTCCTGGACGCCATGAAGGACAAGGTCGATAAAGTGTATGCACAACAGGTAGTAAATCTGAAGAGCTGGCGGCAGCTGAGCTGGAAACGCCAGAAAGCCGCCGAGGAACTGGAACGCCGGATCCTCCGGGATGAGATATTGGGACTGGACGATCAGGAAGCTGAGGCAAACAGAATCCGACTGAAACACCTGAAGTCAGGAATCAAAAGAGCCGAAAGCCAGATGAACAAGTGCTGGAATACTCTTGGCAGCTGGATCAAGGCCAAAAACCTCCTCAGAGGCATCAAATTCGCCAGCATCCTGTACGACCTGGCTAAGATCGCGGACTATACCAACAAGATAATCACCTTGTACCAAACGCTGAAGGACTGCCCCGGCGCGGATGCGCTGCGCGGTGAACTTACTGCCCTGGCGGTGGGAGCAGCAGCCGATCTGGCCATCATGGTTGCCTCGTATGCAGGAGGAACTGCCGCTTTGGCAGCTGCGGTCGGCGCTTCTCTGGGCAGCGCTGCCGTACCGGCAATTCTTGCCTGGATCGGTATCACAGTTGCTACCATTGCAGCTTCCGCAGCAATCTCCTATTTTCTTGAAAAGGGGTATAACGCTGTTCTGGAAAAGGCGAAGGCCCTTGGCTGCTCGTCGGATCCGGATGCAGGTCCGCTGATGCGCTATATGACTCCCATGGTGGATCCCTCCGGTTATGTCTATGAGGCCGTACCTTCCAACCGTCTTGAAGGTGTCAAAGCTGAGATCTACTATGCGGACAATGGCCAGCAGATCCTCTGGAACGCAGCGGACTATGAGCAGATCAATCCCCTCTATACCGACAGCGATGGCAAATACCAGTGGGATGTACCCTTCGGTCTGTGGCTTGTCAAGTACAGCAAGGATGGATATCTGGATGCGGATTCCCGGAATGATCCTGCTGCCAATGATGACGGCTACCTGCCTGTGCCGCCTCCCCAGGTGGATGTGAATGTGGGCATGGTGTCCACCGCCGCCCCCCAGGTGGAAAGCGTGAATGTGTATCAGGATCAGGTACAGGTCATTTTCAGCCAGTATATGAAGCCCGAATCGTTAGAACTGGTGGTGAGCGCCGGCAGCAAGCAGATCTCCGGAACCTTTGAGGCGGCAAATGCCGAATACAATTATGAGGGTACCGCTCAGTACGCGACCGTTTTCAACTTCACCCCCGATGCTGCCCTGAGCGGCAATGTGACAGTCAGTGTCAGCGGTGCTGTGAACTATGCCGGAACCGCCATGGAATCCGCATACAGCCGAACCAAGACTGTGGTCTACCGCCCCGAGCACATTACCGTGACCCAGACCGCCCCGCTGGTCTATGGCGGCACAAGCCGGCTGGAGATCCAAATCCTGCCTGCCGAAGCAGGTGCGAATCAGACCCTGACAGTCGGCGCGCCGGCACAGGGCATTGTGGATGCGGATCAGCAGACCTTCACCACTGATGCCCAGGGTAAGGCTTCCATCACGCTGCGGGGTACACTGCCCGGTGAGGGCCCTGTGATCGTTTCTCTGGACGGTACCGACCTTTCCGCAGAAGTGATCATCAGCGTTACCATGGGGCAGCCAGCAGCCTGTGAGAAGGTCACGGCCAGTATTCCTTCCGGTTCCACGGTGGTACCGGGAACGGAGCTGACTCTGACCACCGGCACCCCCGGGGCGAAGATCTACTACACCCTGGACGGCACCTGCCCATGTGTGGTGGGCAGCACCTCCCGGATGGAGTATACCGGTCCCATCATCATTGCGGAGGAGACTTTCCTCATTGCCTACGCGGTGAAGGCGGGCATGGAAGACAGCGCCACAGCAGCCTTTGTCTATTCGATTCAGCCGAATCCCTTCATCGATGTCATCAAGAAGGATTACTACTTCACCCCTGTCCTGTGGGCTGTAAGCAAGGGAATCACGACGGGTTTGAGTCCCACTTATTTCGGTGTGGACGAAAACTGTACCCGAGGTCAGTTTGTGACGTTCCTGTGGCGCGCCGCGGGAGAGCCGGAACCCACCACAGCGGACAACCCCTTCACGGATGTGGAGCCTGGACAGTTCTACTCCAAAGCCGTCCTCTGGGCGGTGGAAAAAGGCATCACCACGGGCCTCTCCCCCACCACTTTTGGTGTCAATGATCCCTGCACCCGTGCCCAGGTGGTCACTTTCCTGCACCGTTTCGCAGGCAAACCTGTGCCCAGCATCACAGACAATCCCTTCGATGATGTCGAATCCGGTCAGTTCTATTCGACCGCAATCCTCTGGGCAGTTGAGGAAGGCATCACCAACGGTCTGGACGCCAATACCTTCGGTGTGAATGTCCCCTGCAACCGCGCCCAGGTTGTTACATTCCTGTATCGCGCAATTGCATAAATCCATAGCAAAAACCAGGACTGCGTTTCAGCGCAGTCCTGGTTTTTGCGGATTAAAACAAAAAAGCTGGAAATCCACGACCGAAATCGTAAATTTCCAGTTTCTTGTTTTCGTGTACACTTTAGATATTGGGCCCTCCGACGCCACTACAACTAAAGTGGCACACAGCTCACATCCGTACCGGGTGCGTTTTGTCCATCGCAGGACTTTCCCACAGCCTAAATCAGTCCACCGGACTGTTTTTCCCTCAGTGTGCATACTGGGGAAGCCTTTCAAGTCCTACGCTCCTATCAGAAAAGAGATTCTTGCAGTGATCCCCCTTATGTACAAAGGGGGTTCATTTTCATTTTAGGGTATGCATTTACGATTTAACGGGGTGCACTAATTAGTCAGCCAAACACGTGTCAAGAAATCTATAAGATTCTTCTCTATCAATGCTACTGTCGAAAGAAAACACAATATCTTCTAATGCCTTGCCCCAATATTGTGTAACACCTCTTGAATTACGCCCAGCCCAATGGCTAATGATTCTTGTTGAACTTAAGAGCTGCCGATTGTACATGGAGCAAAGTCGTGTGCTGATTCGCTCATTCTTATCAATGGCAACGACGAAAATGAGATAGACGCTCTGCTCTTCCGCAAGGAAGGACAGCAGTTTGTCTATATTGTATCCCTTGGGATTGCTTGACAAGAATAGAACTTTGGTTTTAATGTCAGTGGCTGTGTAGTAATCGACGAATTCTCTCTCGTAATCGCCTAATTTGTCGGCAGTAAAGATTTCAGGGAGAGGTGATCCGCTACGGAGAGCCCTGATTAGTGTGCTGTGGAGATCGCCAGACTCAGTTACTAAGTATTCGATAATCCTTCCTCTAAGGTTTACATTGTCAATAAAGGCTGCAATAGCAATCTCTTTCTCTACGGAATGAACTCTTGCTTGTAAATCTTCATCTAAGGTGTGATATTCATTTGAATTCAAGAAGGAAATGGCTCTATCAACAGATTTGTAAATACAGACTTCTTGCCCCCTGTCCGGCTCAAAACGATGACCATTAGGTCGAATGTTGTTTGTGGCTTCTGCGAGACGCACAAGATTCTCTTGGAACGAGTAGTTCTCGTGCGAAGTGAAGAGGAACTCAAAGTTTTCTTCACAATTTTCGACATCTTCATAAAAACGCATGATGTCGCTGCCATTGAAGCTGCCTTTGATATTATCAGTTCGAAGTTCTTGCGAGGAATGGCTGATTTTCTTCAAAAAAGTGGTGTTTGCTAACATCAGGTAATTCTTCGAAGGTGTTACCAAACACACGATGAACGGACGATCATCATACTTCTGCAACGCAGACAGAGAAAGAACAGTGTTGCCAAAGGCTCGGCTGTTTGACTTGCAAAAACGGACGGCGAACCACTTACAATAGTAAACGCTTCGGTCTTTCACAAGACTATATTGCCGCTGAATACGGGAAAGAAGGGCGGCTTTATCTGCAATGCCATCGAATTCTATAATTGTGGCAATAAAGTCATCAATAAGATTTCTGTTATACACTATGCCCAGCTCCTTACAGAATTGTTAATTGATCTGTGCTGTCATTGGGTTTATTGAAGTTTATTGTTCTTTTCTTCTTTTCGCTCTGAACAGGCTGTTCCGAGCAGGTATTTCTTTCCCAAAAGACTCCATCCACATATCCTTGGATGGACTTTTCACTATCTGCCATCTCCAAACGTTTTTCTGCCCATACACAATACTGTTCATTAGCTTCAATGCCAATGTAATTTCGTCCCAACTTCTTTGCTACTACGCTAGTAGTACCGGAACCCAAGAAAGGATCAAAAACAACATCCGAAGGATTTGAACTTGCCAACATAATTTTAGCTATCAGTTTTTCAGACTTTTGGGTGGGATGTGCGGTATTCTCAGGCATTGACCAAAAAGGAATGGTAATATCATCCCAGAAGTTAGAAGGACAAGTGTTGCGGTAATTTCCGTCCACTGTTTCATCCCAATCTTTGGGCTTACCATCGACTTTATAAGGAGCGATAACTTTCTTTCTAATTTTTACTGCATCAAGATTGAATGTGTATTTGTCAGATTTCGTTGCGAACCAAACATCTTCTAAACCATTTTTCCAGTTTGCGGCTGCTCCACGGCCCTTTTCACGCTGCCATGTGATACGGCTTCTGATAGTAAAAAACTCACCCAACACTCGACCAATAATAAGGCTTGTTTCCCAATCACAGCAGACATAGATTGAGGCATCCTCTTTCATAAGAGGATATACCAATGACAGCCATTTGCGCGTGTATTCCTCGTATTCTGCAACCGTTTTCTTAGAGAAAGTTGTGCCATTAAATGCCTTTGTAAGATTATAGGGGGGATCAGCAATAACCAAATCAACATAATTACGTGGCAGAAGGGGCATAACCGCAAAAGTATCGCCTAAGATTGTTCTGTTGAGAATACCATCAACAGCGACTTGCGCTACATCCACCTTTACGCAACGGTTAAGGTATTCCTTTCCTTCTTCGACAGTAAGATCAATAGTCTTGTTTCTTGATGATTTAGCTTTTGACATAACAATTCCTCGTTTAATGTGTTTGGTTCAGTATATCATAACAAAGTAAAGATTGCAATTACAGAACATGGATAACAAAAGAATCATGTGAATTATCTTCTAGAGCAATAATTCCACGATAGTCCATAAATGTCACGATAGCTTTTTAACAAAATGCCGTCTGCAGGGGAAATACACCCTTGCAGACGGTTTTATTGCTAATTGTAGCCAAATAAGTGCCTATAAATCAAAAAAGAACCATATTAGGACACAATTTATATACCCTAATACAGTTCTAATTTGGCAGGGGCACAAGGACTTGAACCCTGAGCCTACGGTTTTGGAGACCGCCGCTCTACCAATTGAGCTATACCCCTATATGCAGTTATGTGAAAGGCTGTTGCCTGAAAACTCTGGTGGGCCTTCAGGGATTCGAACCCGGGACTATCCGGTTATGAGCCGGAGGCTCTAACCAACTGAGCTAAAGGCCCATGTAGACGCGGGTGCTGAGCACCATCACGGGTAATATAATATCACATTCAAGGCGCTCTGTCAAGCATTATTTTTCTTTTTCGGAGAATTCCGGGCATACTTTTGTATGCCCGGAAATAAATACCGATTACTCTTCGTCCTCGTCGTCCTCAAAAGAGAATTCCAGAGTCTCGCCGCAGTTGGGGCAGGCAATTGAGCCGGCTTCCAGTGTCTCCTCGTCGAAGTTGATCACTTCGCCGCAGGCACACTGAACTTCATAGATGGTGGAGTCCTCGTCGCCGAAGTCAAAACCTTCTTCGTAGTCCTCGTCCTCATCCCACTCTTCGTCTTCGTACTCATCTTCGTCATCATAGTCGTCTTCGTCCATGATAAAATCCTCGATGGCATCCAGATCTTCTTCGATCTCGTCCAGCTCGTCGGAGATGGCGATGGTGGTATCCTCGATATCGGTAATCTTGCGAGTCACATCGCCCAGCAGATCCACGATGGCAGCGATCATCTTGCCCTCGTCAGACTCGGTGTTCAGCTTCATGCCGTCCATCAGGCCCTTCAGGTAGGCGGACTTTTCAGAAATCGTCATAATCAATTCTCCTTTTCCATTTTGGGGAAACAGGGGACGATGCGGACATCATCCCCCATATGTTCAATACTGTAACGGAAAATTAAACCTTGGAACGGCCCAGGTACTCACCGGTGCGGGTGTCGATCTGGATCTTGTCGCCTTCGTTGATGAACAGAGGCACCTTGACCTCAGCGCCGGTCTCGACGGTTGCGGGCTTGGTGACGTTGGTAGCGGTGTTGCCGGCGAAGCCAGGCTCGGTCTCAGTAACAACCAGGTCAACAAAGTTGGGGGTTTCAATGCCGAAAACCTTACCCTTGTAGCTCAGAACGGTGCAGATGTCGTTCTCTTTAACGAACTTGAAGGAATCGTCCAGGACAGAAGACTCGATGGGCTCCAGCTCATAGGTCTCGCCGTCCATGAAGTAGTACAGCTCGCCGTCGTTGTAGGAGTACTCCATCTTCTTGCGCTCAATGTAAGCGGTGGGGAACTTGGCAGAGGGGTTCAGGCTGGTTTCGGTCACGCCGCCAGTGATGACGTTCTTCATTTTGACGCGGACAAAAGCAGCACCCTTACCGGGCTTAACGTGCTGGAATTCGATAACCTGCATAACCTTGCCGTCCAGCTCAAAGGTAACGCCGTTTCTAATATCGCCTGCAGAAATCATAATTGATATCCTCCTAAATTGCTCTCCCTTTCGGGGGCGTATTTTTGTGTATACTTAGCTGATATATTTTAACCTATATGACTCGATATTTCAAGGGGAAAACAGAAATTTTTCAGATAATAATCAGATTCTTGGGGCTGTGGGTGATATCCTCGCAGCCATCTGCGGTAAAAACGACCACATCCTCGATGCGGACGCCAAATTTTCCTGGCAGATAGATACCGGGTTCGGCGGAGGAAACCATATTGACCTCCATAATCCGGTCGCCGCCGGGATTGCAGTTGGGACCCTCATGGATCTCCAGACCCAGACTGTGGCCGTAGCCATGGCCGAAGAACTTGCCGTAGCCGGCGTCGGTGATTACCTTGCGGGCGGCAGCGTCGATCTCCTTGCCGGCAACACCGGCCTTCGTCGCGGCAATGCCTGCCAGCTGTGCCTGCAGGACGGTATTGTAGACTTCCTTCATCTCGTCGGTGGCATATCCCAGCGCCACGGTACGGGTCATATCTGAGCAGTAACCCTGATACAGAACACCGAAGTCCATGGTAATGAAGTCTCCTTCCCGGATGACCCGCTCGCCCGCCACGCCATGGGGCAGGCTGGTGTTGGGTCCGGAAACCACGATAGGATCGAAGGACAAGCCCTGAGCGCCGTTTTTATACATGCAATAGATCAGCTCTGCCTGCAGCTCCAGTTCAGTCATACCGGCCTTGATCCGGGGCAGGACCTCAGAAAAAGCCTTGTCCGTGATATCCTGTGCCTTGCGCATCAGATCCAGCTCCCAGTCTTCCTTGACAGCCCGGAAGCCGTAGATCTCCTTGTTGTAAGGAACCAGCGCAGCCTTCAGATTCTTTTCATAATCCAGCAGCTCCGCCACAGTCAGATAGTTCTCCTCATAACCCAGCACCGTAACGCCGAAGTCCTCGATGGCCTCGTTCAGCAGTTTGTTGAAGGGGTTCTCCCGGTCCACCATCATAACTTCAAAACCCTTGATGCCATTCTCAGCAGACTCAATATAGCGGCTGTCGGTAAAATAACGGCAGCCCTTCTTCGTGACGATGGCAACGCCCTCGGCAATGTCGAACTCCGCGCCGTAGTGACGGCTGTAGCGACTGGTCAGCAGCAGGCCGTTGACTTCCCCATTCAGCAAAGACAGGTATTTCTCAATGTTTTTCATATTAAACGCTCCTTTTTCTTGCAGCATAAATAAAAGGCAGTTCAAGAACATGTCTTGCTTTCAGCCAGAAATTGTGATTGTCGATGGCCCGGACCAGGATGGAAGTCACTCCGGCGCAGTTGCCGGCAATGGTATCGGTGTAGATCTGGTCGCCCACCAGCGCAGCCTCCTCCGCCGGGATCTCAAACTGCTCCAGGCAGGACCGTACACCCTTCGTACCGGGTTTGCGGGCATGGGTGATACAGGGCAGGCTGTATTTTTCGCAGAATGCAGGGACGCGGCTGTTGTGGGAATTGGATACCACGCACAGCAGGATATCCGATTCAAGCATATTGCGCAGCCAGTCCGCCATCTTCTGTGTGGGTACGGATGTGGTATAGGGGACAATGGTATTGTCAAAATCCATCATCAGCAGCCGGATATTGTGGCTGCGCAGCAGCTCCGGCGTCAGGTCCGTCAGCTCATCCGTGATCAGTTGCGGTAACAGAGAAAAAGACATATTCAGCTCCATACTTTCATATGATATGGTGAGATTATATCACGAAAGGAGGGATTTGTCCATGGCTTTGCCCCGTTATCTTGCCATGACCCCGGCGGAATTGTCATCGGACGGTCCAATTCCCCGCCATTTTGCCTGGATGGCATGTCATTTTTCCCCATGGTCCGAAGGCCTGATCAACATCCCCGACCAGCTTCCTGCGGAGGCAATGCTGATCCTCAACGACCGGATGCCCTGCCAGGGGCACTGTCCTGATCTTGTTGCGCGGCAGTTGACAGATGCCGTTGAAAAGCTGGGATGCGAAAGCGTTCTGCTGGACTTTCAGCGGCCGCCGGAACCCGAGTCCGCCGCCATGGTCAGAACGCTCACAGACGTGCTCCCCTGCCCCACAGCGGTTTTTGAAAGCTATGCAGCAGAATCCAACTGCTCGGTTTTTCTCCCGCCCTGTCCTCTCCACCTCCCTCTCAAGGCACATCTGGCACCATGGAAAGGCCGGGAGATCTGGCTGGAAGCAGCGCTGTGCCAGGAAGATATCGTTGTGACATCCGGCGGCGTTTCTTACATTCCCCGATTTCCGCCGGAACATCTGCACGGAGGATTCCCGGAACAGACGCTTTTCTGCCGCTACCGGACAACCGTCAGCGATTCGCAGGTGTGTTTCACGCTCTATGATACACCGGAGAGTCTTGAAGAAAAGCTGGAACAGGCAGAAACCCTGGGGGTCGCCAGGACCATAGGACTGTATCAGGAATTGGGAAAACTGAACGAAGCCCGCTGATATGAATTGATCTCCCGCATCCCTCCAGGCTGAAACGAAGCAGCGGCTTCCGAAGAAATATATAAAAACCGCCTGTCTTGCGACAGGCGGTTTTGAGCATAAAATCAAGAGGGATTTTCAATTAATAAAACTTTCTCTTGTTCTTACGGGCAGCTTCAGACTTCTGCTTACGCTTCAGGCTGGGGCTGACGTAATGCTCGCGCTTCTTAACTTCAGCGATGACGCCCTCCTTGGCGCAGCTACGCTTGAAACGGCGCAGAGCGCTTTCC